>NZ_JANOCG010000063.1:0-9777 GCF_031412075.1 Rhizobacter sp. | reverse complement strand
CGCGAGCATGGCGGCCTACCGCAAGCTGGTCTACGAGACCCCGGGCTTCACCGATTACTTCTTCGCTGCCACGCCCATCCGCGAGATCGCCGAGCTGAACATCGGTTCGCGCCCGGCCTCGCGCAAGGCCACCCGCGCGATCGAAGACCTGCGCGCCATTCCCTGGGGCTTCAGCTGGGGTCAGTGCCGCGTGGCGCTGCCGGGCTGGTGCGGCTTCGGCTCGGCGATCAACAGCTACCTCAGCGAATCTCGCAAGGAGCGGCTCGCGCTGCTGCAGCGCATGCACAAGCAGTGGCCGTTCTTTCGCACGTTGCTGTCGAACCTCGACATGGTGCTGGCCAAGAGCGACCTCAACATCGCCGCACGTTATGTGGAGCTGGTGGAAGACAAACGCCTGGGCAAGCGCATCTTCGCGGCCATCCAGGCCGAGTGGCAGGCCACCTCCGACGCGCTCAGCCTGATCACCGGCGAGAAAAAGCGCCTGGCCTCCAACCCGTCGCTGGCGCGCTCGATCGAGCACCGTTTCCCTTACCTCGACCCGCTCAACCACTTGCAGGTCGAACTGATGCGGTGCTACCGTCAGCAGCGCGAAGGTGACCTCACCAACGAACGTGTGCAACGCGGCATCCACATCTCGATCAACGGCGTGGCGGCGGGCTTGCGCAACACGGGCTAGATTCGCACCTGCTTGAGGAGCTGGGCCACCACCGCCACGGCAATGACCTCGGGTTCCTTGCCGCTGATGCCGGGCAGGCCGATGGGGCAGACCATGCGGTCGATCAACGCAGGTGCGATACCACGCTCTTCGAGGCGGTGGGTGAACTTCTGCTTCTTGGTGCGCGAGCCAATCAGCCCGAGAAAGCCGAAGTCGCCGCGGCGAAGAATGGCTTCGGTGATGCGCAGATCGAGGTCGTGCTGGTGGGTCAGCACCAGGTAGAAGGCGCCAGGCGGCGCATGGCGCACCTCGGCTTCGACGCCATCACCCACGCACTTGCGGATGTGTGGCGGCCACACCGGCCCACCGAGCATGGGAGGGAATTCGTCTTCTCGTTCGTCGACCCAGTCGACCTGCACGTTCAGGCCGGCCAGCACATTGGCAATGGCGCGGCCTACATGGCCTGCGCCATACAGCTGCAAGTGAAACATCGGTGGCTCGGTGGGCCAGTGGTTCAGGTGGCACTCTTGCAATCGCTCGAAGTGCAGCGTCACCGCGCCGCCACAACACTGCCCCAGGGCCGGGCCGAGGGGCAGGTGCAAGGAGCGCACGGTGTTGTCGCCGCTGGCCAGCATCTCGCGTGCAAGCGCGATGGCCTTCAGCTCGAGGTGGCCGCCACCGATGGTGCCCGCCGTCTGCTGCGCCGACACCAGCATGCGCGTGCCCCGCTCTCGCGGCACCGAGCCTTTCGTCTCGCTCACCTCGACCCACACCGCCGCCACATCGGCGGCAAGCCAGTCGCGTGCAATCAGGCCGAGTTGCATGCGCTCAGGCCCTGCCCTGCACCGCGTTGATCGCACGCAGGATGGATTCGCTCGTGGCCGGCGCAGAGAGCGGCGGATCGATCCGGTGCCCACCCACCGACGACACCGCATCGCGGATCGCAAAGAACACCGAGAACGGCAGCAGCAGTGGCGGCTCGCCGACTGCCTTGCTGCGGTGGATGGTGTCGGCGGGGTTGTCGCCGTCGTACAGCTTCACGTTGAAAATCGGCGGGCAGTCGTTGGCAGTGGGAATCTTGTAGGTGCTCGGTGCGTGCGTGCTCAACATGCCGGCTTTCTCTGAGCCGTCGGCTGGGTGCCAAACCAGCTCTTCGGTGGTCAACCAGCCCATGCCCTGGATGAACGCCCCTTCGACCTGACCGATGTCGACGGCCGGGTTGAGCGAGCGGCCCACGTCGTGCAGCAGATCAGCGCGCAGCAGCTTCCACTCGCCGGTGAGCGTGTCCACCAGCACCTCGCTGACGGCAGCGCCGTACGCGAAGTAGAAGAAGGGCTTGCCTTGCAGCGTCTCGCGGTTCCAGTGCAGGCCGGGCGTGGAATAGAAACCGTCAGACCACAGCTGCACGCTGGCCAGGTAGGCCTGCGCAACCAGCTCGCAAAACGAGAGCTCGTGCTTCTTGCCCTTCTTGCTGCCGATCAGCACACGGTCGTTGGCAAAGTGAACCTCGCTCGGCTTGACGCCGCTTTGTGCCGCCGCAAACGCCGCCAGCCGCTCGCGAATCTGCCGCGCCGCGTCTTGTGCGGCCTTGCCGTTCAAGTCACTGCCTGTGGAGGCCGCCGTGGCCGAGGTGTTGGCGACCTTGTGCGTGTCGGTCGCCGTGACACGCACGCTCTCGAAACCCACCCCCAGCTCGTGCGCCACCACCTGCGCCACCTTGGTGTTGAGACCCTGGCCCATCTCGGTGCCACCGTGGTTCACGAGGATGGAGCCGTCGTTGTACACATGCACCAAGGCACCCGCCTGGTTGAAGTGGGCCACGTTGAACGAGATGCCGAACTTGACCGGTGTGAACGCGATGCCCCGCTTGAGTACCGGGCTCGTCGCGTTGAACTGCGCGATGGCGGCGCGGCGCGCGCGGTAGTCGCTTGTCACTTCGAGCTGCGCACTCAGCTCGTGGATGATGTTGTCTTCGACCTGCTGGCCATACGGTGTCGTGACACCGTTCCCGGTGTCGAGCGTGATGTGGCGCTCATCTTTGCCGTAGTAGTTGGCTCGCCGCACATCCAGTGGGTCGCGACCCAGCGTGCGCGAAATCGTGTCGAGGATGTTCTCGATGGCAATGGCACCTTGTGGCCCACCAAAGCCGCGGAAGGCGGTGTTCGATTGCGTGTTGGTCTTGCCCGAGTAGCCGTGCATGGCCACGTGGGGCAGCCAGTAGGCGTTGTCGAAGTGGCACAGCGCGCGGGTCATCACCGGGCCCGACAGGTCGGCCGAGTGGCCGGCGCGCGAGACCATGGTGATCTCACTGCCGAGCACGCGGCCTTCGTCGTCATAACCCACTTCGTATTCGTACCAGAAGCAGTGGCGCCGGCCGGTGATGAGAAAGTCGTCGTCTCGATCGAGCCGCAACTTCACCGGCCGATTGAGCCGGCGCGCGGCCACCGCGGCAATGCAGGCAAAGGGAGCCGACTGCGACTCCTTGCCGCCGAAGCCGCCGCCCATGCGCCGGCACTCCACCTGCACGTGATGGGCCTGCAGCTTGAGCGCGTGCGCCACCAGGTGCTGCATCTCGCTCGGGTGCTGGGTGGAGCAGTGCACCAGCATGCCATCGTTCTCTTTCGGGATGGCATAGCTGATCTGGCCTTCGAGGTAGAACTGCTCTTGCCCGCCGACGTCGAGCGTGCCCTTCAAACGATGCGGTGCGGCGGCGATGGCTTTCTGCGTATCGCCGCGTACCAGGTGCATCGGCGGCAGCACGTATTGGCCTCGCGCATGCGCATCTTGTGGCGTCAACACCGGCGGCAGCGCCTCGACCTTCAGCACGCTCTTGGCCCGCGCCGCAGCGCGGCGGGCGGCATCGCGTGTGCTCGCGATCACCGCAAACACCGGCTGCCCGAGGTAGCGCAATTCGCCCTCGGCGAGGATGGGCTCGTCGTGAACGATGGACCCGCAATCGTTGGGGCCGGGAATGTCGGCGGCCGTCAGCACGGCCACCACGCCAGGCATGGCGCGCACGGCGTCCACGTCGATGGCGATCAAGCGCCCATGCGCCACCGGCGACAAGCCCAGCGCCGCGTGCAAGGTGCCGGCGAGTTCGGGCAGGTCGTCGATGTAGGCCGCTTCGCCCGCCACATGCAAATGGGCCGACTCGTGCGGGCGGCTGATGCCGACCCGCGCACCCGCACTCAAGGCCTGCGCTTCGGAGGGCGGCTGCAAGAAGGTGTCGCGCGGCTTGTTCATCGTTCGGCCTCGACGGCATGCGGCATCCCGCTCCACACGCTGGTGGCTTGCGGCGGCAAGGCATCGTGCGGACGCGTTTCCAGCCAGAAGCGCAACAACAGGTTTTGCGCCACCTGCATGCGGTAGGCGGCGCTCGCCCGCATGTCGGAGAGGGGCTTGAATTCTTGCGCCAGCGCCGCTTGCGCGAGCGTCACCGCCTCTTGTGTCCAGGGCTGGTTGGTGAGTGCGGCTTCGGCCGCGGTGGCGCGCTTGACGGTGGCGGCCATGCCGCCGAAGGCGATGCGCACTTGTTTCACCACGTCGCCCTCGAGCTCGATGGCGAGGCCGGCGCACAGCGCCGAGATGTCGCAGTCGAAACGTTTGCTGATCTTGTAGGCGCGCACCTGCCGCTGCATCGCGGGCAGCGGCACCGCCATCGCCTGCACGAACTCACCGGCTTGCAACTGGTTCTGCATGTAGTCGAGGTAGAACTCGGACAAGGGCACACGCCGGGTGCGCACACCCTTGCGCAGCAACAGCTGTGCGTCGAGCGCCATCAGCACCGGCGCTGCATCGCCGATGGGCGAGCCGTTGGCGATGTTGCCGCCCATGGTGCCGGCGTTGCGGATGGGCGGCGAGGCAAAACGCAACCACACCTCGGTGAGCGAGGGCAGGCGCTGCGCGAGCGCACGCCAGGCCGATTCGAGCGATGCACCGGCGCCGATCAGCAGCTCGCCGTCTTGCTCTTCAATGCGCTTCAGCTCGTCCACATCACCCAGATAAATGATGTCGCCCAACGGCTTGAACTGCTTGTTGACCCACAGCCCCACGTCGGTGGCGCCGGCCAGCAGCAGCGCTTGCGGTCGCTGCTCGCGAAGCAAGGCCAGATCTTCGAGCGTGCGTGGCGCGCGAAAGTGGTCGACCCGCTGCGGCCCTTCGACCTGGCGGTTGAACGCGGCGTAGCGAAAACCGCTTTCGCGTTGAATGCTCTTCAGCGCAGTCACCACCGGTGCGGTGTCGAGCGTGGCCCGCGGCAGCTCGAACATGCGCTCACCCGCATCCAAGATCGGCCGGTAGCCGGTGCAGCGACACAGGTTGCCCGAGAGTTCATCGGCAATGGCTTGGCGGGTCGGGCGCGCGCCACACGCTTGGTGCCGCTCGTAGCTTGACCACAAAGACATCACGAAACCCGGTGTGCAAAAGCCGCACTGCGAACCATGGCACTCGACCATCGCCTGCTGGGTGGGATGCAGCACTTTCGCGCGGGCCGAGCGCTGGGCCGCTCCCGAGCCGGCCCGCATCCCCTCGGGGGATCGGCCGGTGTACTCATCGGCCGAGGGGCTGACATCCTCCACCGTGAACAAGGCCTTGCCATCGAGCGTCGGCAAAAACTGGATGCAGGCGTTGACGGTCTTGAGCGCGAGGCCACGCACGGCCGACGCGTCACCGGGCTGCGCCAGCTCACCGATCACCACCGTGCAGGCACCGCAGTCACCCTCGTTGCAGCCTTCCTTGGTGCCGGTGCAGCGGGCGTCTTCTCTCAGCCAGTCGAGCACCGAGCGGGTGGGGTGAGGGCCATTCACCTCGACAACGGCGCCACGGTGGTAAAAGCGTATCGGTTGCGGATTCATCCGAGAAAGCTTATGTCACAGCACGGGGTTTGTCACAGAGTCAACGTAGCACGCAGCGTGCCGCACGCAGGTGTGTGGGTACGCCGCTTGCACGCCTGAGCCCATGCCCAACCCACCCGCTCCACGCCTGGCCCTGCGCGGCAACCTGCTCGACTTCACCGGCGCGCCCGAATGGGGTGCAACCGACTCCCCCTTGGTGCGCTACCGGCCTGACCATTGGCTGCTGATCGACAGCGGGCGCATCGTCGGCGCCCAGCCCGGCGCACAAACCCCTGACGCCACCTGGGCACCACACGACCACACCGGCCGCCTCATCCTGCCCGGCTTCATCGACACCCACGTGCACAGCCCGCAGCTCGACGTGATCGCGAGTTACGGCACCGAGCTGCTCGACTGGCTCAACACCTACACCTTCCCGGCCGAGCAGCGTTATGCCGATGCCGGCGAGGCGGTGGTGGGCGCGGCGCGTTTTCTCGACGCGCTGCTGGGACATGGCACGACCAGCGCGGTGGTCTTTCCCACCGTGCACAAGGTCAGCGCCGAGACGCTCTTTGCCGCCGCCCAGGCGCGCGGCATGCGCCTCATCACCGGCAAGGTGCTGATGGACCGCCACGCCCCCGACGGCCTGCGCGACGACGTGGCCCAGGCCGAGCGCGACTGTGTCGACCTCATCCAGCGCTGGCACGGCACCGACCGCCTGGCCTACGCCGTGACCGTGCGTTTTGCCCCCACCAGCACGCCCGAGCAGCTGGCGATGGCGGGCGCGCTCTGCCAGGCCCACCCGGGCGTCTACATGCAGACCCACGTGGCCGAAAACCGCGAAGAGGTGGCTTGGGTGCGCGAGCTGTTTCCCGAAGCCCGCAGCTACCTCGATGTGTATGGCCGCGCCGGCCTGCTCAACGAACGCAGCGTTCTGGCCCACGGCATCTGGCTCGACGACGCCGACCGCGCGGCGCTTCGAGACAGTGGCGCGCAGATCGCGCACAGCCCCTCGTCCAACCTGTTCCTCGGCAGCGGCCTGTTCGACTGGCGCACGGCCGAGGCCGCGGGCGCGGCGGTGAGCGTGGCCTCCGACGTGGGTGGCGGCACCAGCCTGTGCCAGCTGAAGAGCCTGGCCGACGCCTACAAGGTGCAAGCCATGGCCGGCCAGCGCCTCACGGCATGGAAGGCCTTGCACGCCGTCACGCTGGGCGCGGCCGAGGCGCTGCACCTGGCCGACGAGATCGGCTCGCTGGAGCCCGGCCGCATGGCCGACGTGTGCGTCTGGGACTGGGCCGTGGGCCCCGTGGCCCAACGCCGCCTGACCGTCGCCCGCGACCTGCACGAAAAGGTGTTCGCCTGGATGACACTGGGCGACGAGCGCAACCTCGCGGCCACCTACGTTGCCGGCCGCCACATGCCGCCCTGAGCATGGTTCTTGCAGCTCAGACCACTTCACGTTTTCCCTCTCAGAGACACCTCCCATGACCTTCAGCAAGCGCACTTTCATCGCCACCCTGTTCGCCACCTGGCTGCCGCTCGCACATGCCCAGGAAACCGCCGTCAAGTTCCAGCTCGATTGGCGCTTCGAAGGCCCGGCGGCGCTCTTCCTCGTGCCGGCGGCCAAGGGCTACTTCAAGGCGGAGAAGCTCAACGTCACCGTCGACGCCGGCAACGGCTCGGGCGGCACGGTCACCCGCGTGGCCTCGGGCACCTACGACATGGGCTTTGCCGACCTGGCCGCATTGATGGAGTTCCACGCCAACAACCCGACCGCCCCCAACAAGCCGGTGGCGGTGATGATGGTCTACAACAACACGCCGGCCGCCGTGCTCGCGCTCAAGAAAAGCGGCATCAAGACGCCGGCCGACCTGAACGGCAGACGCCTCGGCGCCCCGGTGTTCGACGCCGGCCGCAAGGCCTGGCCGATCTTTGCCAAGGCCAACAACGTGAGCAACGTGGCCTGGACGGCGATGGACCCGCCGCTGCGCGAAACCATGCTCGTGCGCGGTGACGTCGACGCCATCACCGGTTTTTCGTTCACCTCGCTGCTCAACCTGGAAGCACGCGGCGTGAAAGCCGACGACGTGGTGATCCTGCCCTACCCCGCCTACGGCGTGAAGCTCTACGGCAACGCCATCATCGTGGGCGAAGAGTTCCTGAAGAAGAACCCCGAGGCGGTGAAGGCGTTTTTGCGCGCCTTCAGCAAGGGCATGAAAGACGTGATCGCCGACCCCCAGGCCTCGATCGCCACGGTGAAAGCGCGCGACGGCATCATCAACGAAGAGCTGGAAACCCGCCGCCTGAAGCTCGCACTCGACGCCACCGTGCTGACCGCCGACGCCAAGGCCGAGGGGTTTGGCGAAGCCAAAAGCGCGCGTCTGGCGCTGATGGCGAGCCAGGTGTCGGATGCTTTCGCCACCAAGGAGCGCGTTAACCCCGCTGCGGTGTGGAACGGTGGCTACCTGCCCGCAGCCGCCGAGCGCGACATCTTCGCCAAGGCCGCGAAGAAGTAGCGCGGCGCCTCAGGGCAAATCGACCGACACCTGAAACATCAGCGCCGAGTTGCCCAGCACGTTCAGCTGGGCCGAATACACCGGCGTGAACTGCCAGCCGACCGACAACACCGCGCCCGGCGAAAACCCGCCGTGGTTCAGCGGCACCTTGTCCTTGAACTCGCCCTTGTAGCCATACAGCACGCCGGCCGTCCACTGGGCAAACAGCTGCGGGTATTGGCTCCAGTTGGCCAGCCGCTCGCCCACGTAGACGTAGCCACTGGGCTGCCCGAACGAGTTGCTGAAATAGGTGCCGCCCCACACATAACCGTCGGAGCGCTGCCGCTCCAGCCCGATCATGAGCACCGGCCGGTGAGCCTCGTCGCGTGAATAATGGTAAGAAAACGGCGACGCCATCAGCCGCCAGGAATCGCGGGGCGGTGGTGCTGCCACCGGAGCGGCCGGCTCGCTGGGCGGCGCGACCTGAGGCGGGGCTGTTTGTGAATACACAGGCGGGGCGCAACAAAGCAGCCCGCCGGCCAGGGCAGGAACAAGGAATCTCATGAACACGATTGTCGCCAGGTTTTTGGGCACTTCCGCGCGGCGGGTGCGGGGCTTCGCAGCGGGGTGTGTGACGCTTTGCCTGCTCTCGTCGCTTGGCGGCTGCGCCTGGTGGGATGTCAAGGAGCGAGAGCTGGTCTACCGCCCCAGCCCCGGCCGGCCAGCCGACTTCAAGGGCCTGCGCGCGGGCGACGAGACCTTCACCATCAGCGTGCCCGGCCTGACCGCAGGCACGACCGACACGTTGCAGTTCTGGTGGCTGCCCAGCGGCGAGCCCAACGCGCCGGCGCTGCTCTACCTGCACGGCACCTTTCGCAACCTGTACCGCAACCGCCCGAAGATCGAAGCCCTGCGCGAGGCCGGCTTCAACGTGCTGGCGGTCGACTACCGCGGCTGGGGCGACAGCACGCCGATGGTGCCGTCCGAGGCCACCATCGTGGCCGACGCCGACACCGCCTGGAGCGAGCTCACCCGCCGCCAACCGGACCCGCGCCAGCGCGTGATCTTTGGCCACTCGATGGGCGGCGGCGTGGCCATCAACCTGGCCAGCCGCAAGCACTACCGCGTTGACTACGGCGCGCTGATCGTCGAATCGACTTTCACCAACATGCCCGACGTGGCGGCGGCGGTGGGGTTCTGGGGCACGATCGCCTCGTGGATCACACGGCAGAAGTTTGATTCCCTCAGCAGGATCGGCCGGGTCGACGCCCCCATCCTGATGCTCCACGGCGACCAGGACAAAACCGTGCCCGTGGCCCTGGGCCGGAAATTGCGTGACGCCGCCCGGCCCGGCGTGCGCTGGGTCGAGGTGCCGGGGGGCACGCACAGCTACCTGCACAGCGAAGCACCCCAGCTCTACCAACAGGCCGTGAAGTCCGTCATCTACCAATTGCCCAAACCGCCATGAATCGTTCTAAGCCTCACTCGTGCCTGCGGGCCGAGCGCCGGGCCGCTCCCAAGCCGGCCCGCATCCCCTTGGGGGATCGTTCGATGTATTCATCGAACGAGGGGCAGACATGACCTCTTTTGTGGACTTTCGCAATGTCTGGCTCGCGTACAACGACGAGCTGCTTGCGAAGAAGCAGTACGCCGTTGAAGACATCTCGCTGCAAGTCAACCAAGGCGAGTTCATTGCCATCGTGGGGCCTTCGGGCTGCGGCAAGTCCACCTTCATGAAGCTGGCCACGGGCTTGAAGATGCCCTCGCAAGGCAACATCCTGATCGACGGCAAAGA
>NZ_JANOCG010000062.1:0-2392 GCF_031412075.1 Rhizobacter sp. | reverse complement strand
CTTGGGCAAGCTGTTGCCCCAGCGGGTGTGGCCCTACATCGACACCGGTCTCGGCCACTACCTGCTGGTGATGGCCATCGTGGTGCCGCTGCTGGCGGGTGTGTTCGCCTTGCTCTATCAACAGGAGCTGCGCACGCTGGGCGAGCAGGCCGAAGCACTGGGCCCGACCTTGAAGCTCGGTTTCCTGAAGGCATTTGCGGCGCTGCTGCTGGTGAGCGGCATCGTCGCCTGGTGGCTGGTGCTCACGCACAAGAGCCGGCAGGTGGCGCAGGAAGAATCGAACCGCCAGACGCAGGCGGTGCACGAGCAGACGCTGGCCTTGCGACGCGAGATTGACTCGCACCGCCAGACCGACCTGCAATTGCAAGACGCCAAACTCCAAGCCGAAGGCGCGCGTCATCAGGCCGAGCTGGCCAACCAGGCCAAGAGCCGCTACATCACGACCGTGAGCCACGAGCTGCGCACGCCGCTCAACAGCATCCTCGGCTACGCCCAGCTGCTCGAAGAAGACGCGTCGATCCCGGCGCACCGCAAGCAGGCGGTGAGCGTGATCCGCCGTGGTGGCGACCACCTGCTCTCGCTCATCGAAGGTACGCTCGACATTGCTCGTATTGAAGGCGGCAAGCTGCGCCTGGAGCCCAAGCCGCTGCGCTTTCGCGACTGTGTGCAGCAGATCGTGCGCATGTTCGAGCTGCAAGCCGCCGGCAAGGGCATCGAGTTCCGGGCCGAGCTGGCCGATGTGTTGCCCGAGGTGGTGCGCGCCGACGAAAAGCGGCTGCAGCAGATTCTCATCAACGTGCTGGGCAACGCGGTCAAGTTCACGCACACCGGCAGGGTGGTGTTTCGCTTGCGCTATGCACGCGAGATGGCGCTGTTCGAGATCGAAGACACCGGCCCCGGCATCGCATCCGACGAGATCGAGCACATCTTTGAGCCCTTCGCGCGCGGCTCCGAGGCGAGCAGCGGTGGCACGGGCTTGGGCCTCACCATCGGCAAGATGCTCACCGACCTGATGGGCGGCGAGATGACGGTCAGCAGCACCGTGGGCGTGGGCACGGTGTTCCGCATCCGTCTCTTCCTGCCCGAAGCGCGCGGTGCAGTGGCCGCGCTCGAGGTGCCGCGCGCGAGCCGCATCGGCTACCGCGGTGAACGCCGTCGCATCCTGATCGTCGACAACGAAGAGGTCGACCGCTCGCTGCTGGTGACGGTGCTGCAGCCGCTGGGCTTCGAGCTGAAGCAGGCCGCTTCGGGCCACGAGTGCCTGGAGGTGGTGAGTGCGTTTGCACCACACGCCATCTTGATGGACCTGGCCATGCCGGGCATCGACGGCTGGGCCACCATCCGCGCCATTCGCTCGCAGCAACTGAGCAGCGCACCCATCGCCATCGTCTCGGGCAACGCCTTCGACAAAGACCTGGAAAACGACGTCGGCATCACCCCCAAAGACTTTGTGCTCAAGCCGGTGCGTGTCAACGAGCTGCTCGACTGGCTGGGCTCACGCCTCGCGCTCGAATGGCTGGAGGTGCCGCGCGAGAGTGCCACCACCAGCGCAGCGCCCGCACCGGCAAGCTGGGTGCTGCCCCGTGAAAGCCAGCTCCAGGCGCTCGACGAATTGATCAGCCTCGGCTACTTCCGTGGCATCGTGAAAAAGCTCGACGAGATCGAAGGCGAAAATGCGGCCCACGCCAGCTTCGTGGACCACCTGCGTGGCCTGGCGCGCAACTTCCAACTCGACGCGATGAGCGGCCTCGTGCGCCGTGCGCTCCATGACCAACCCACGCTCTGACAACGCCCCTGCGGGTGACAAGCTGCCCGATCGCACCATGAGCGACGTGGTGCTGATCGTCGACGACGTGCCCGACAACCTGTCGCTGCTGCACGACGCGCTCGATGAAGCGGGCTACACCGTGCTGGTGGCCACAAACGGTGAGAGTGCGCTGCAACGCGCTGCCCAAACCCTGCCCGACGTGGTGCTGCTCGACGCCGTGATGCCCGGCATGGACGGCTTCGAGGTGGCGCGCCGCCTGAAGGCGCAGGCCGACACCGCGCACATCCCGATCATCTTCATGACCGGCCTCACCGACACCGAGCACGTGGTGGCGGCGTTCGCTGCAGGTGGTGTCGACTACGTCACCAAGCCCATCCGGCCGCAAGAGGTGCTCGCCCGCATGTCGGTGCACATGCAGAGCGCGCGGCAGGCGCGGCAGGCGCGCAACGCGCTCGACGCCTTTGGCCACGCGACCATGGCGGTTCATCTGAGCAACGATCTGTGTGCGGGCATGGCGGTGTGGCAGACGGCGCTCGCACGCCAGCTGATGCACACCTACTTTGCCGTCGCGCCGGGCCTGGTGCCCGAAGAGCTGCTGGTGTGGCTGCGCGAGCAGTCGGCCCT
>NZ_JANOCG010000061.1:0-5467 GCF_031412075.1 Rhizobacter sp. | reverse complement strand
CAATGGCGCGCACGCGCTCGGCGCGGTCGCCCTGCGTGCCGAGCTTGCCGTGGTACACGACCTTGGCCAGGCCGGGCACACGCGAGGCCAGCGTCTTCTTGCGGTCCTGGTCGAAGAAGAACTTCGCGTCGGCCAAACGCGGGCGCACCACACGCTCGTTGCCTTCGATCACACGGCGCGGGTCTTCAGGGCGGATGTTGCTGACGATGAGGAACTTGTGGGTCAGCTTGCCGGCGGCGTCGAGCAGCGGAAAATATTTCTGGTTCGCCTTCATCGTGAGGATGAGGCACTCTGGTGGCACCGCCAGGAACTCGGGCTCGAACTGGCACAGCAGCACGTTGGGGCGCTCGACGAGGGCGGTGACTTCATCGAGCAGGGCCGCGTCGTCGATCGGCGTCAAGCCCTGTTGCGCCGCCGCGTGTTGCAGCTGGCGTGAAATCTCGGCGTGGCGGTGCGCAAAGCTCGCGATCACCGCGCCCTGCTCTTCGAGCTGGCGGGCGTAGTGGTCGGCGTCTTGCAGCACCACCGGGTCGACCTTGGCTTCGAAGCGGTGGCCATGGGTTTCGCGGCCTGCGGTGAGGCCGAGCGCGGTGATCGGCACCACGTCGGCACCATGCAAGGCCACCAGGCCGTGGGCCGGGCGCACGAAGCTCACGCTGCTCCAGCCGTCGGCCAACTGGTACTGCATGACCTTCGGGATCGGCAGGCCGGCGAGTGCGGCGTCGAGCGCTTTTTGCAGGCCGTCGGCCAGAGTCGCGCCCTTGGCCACGCTGTCGAAGAACAGCGCCTCGGCCTTGCCATCCATCTGGCGTTTGAGCTGGGGCAACACCGACGCATCGGCACCCACGCTGGCCAGCTTCTTCAGCAGCGCCGGGGTGGCCTGGGCTTCGGCGTTGAGCGCGACGCTGACGGGCATCAGCTTGATCGACACCGCCTTGTCGTCGGCCTGCGCGCGCACGGCGCTCACATGGGCCGCCAGGCGGCGGGGCGAGGCAAACGGCGTGACCGCCGAGTGTTCGGTCGCCAGGCCCTGGGCTTTCAAGCTCTCGAGCAGCGTGTGGGCAAACGACTCGCCCAGCTTCTTCAGCGCCTTGGGCGGCAACTCTTCAACGAACAACTCGACGAGCAGGTTTTTGGTCGTCATCACGCCGCCTTCTTGTCGTTGTCTTTGCCAAGCTTGGCAATCACTTCATCGGCCCAGGCCTTGGGCGCCATCGGGAAGCCGAGGCGCGCGCGGCTGTCGAGGTAACTCTGCGCCACGCTGCGCGAGATGTTGCGGATGCGGCCGATGTAAGCCGCACGTTCGGTCACGCTGATGGCGCCGCGTGCGTCGAGCAGGTTGAAGGTGTGGCCGGCCTTGAGTACCTGCTCGTAAGCGGGCAGCGCAAGTTGCTGCTCCATCAGATGTTTGGCCTGTTTCTCGTGGGCGCCAAAGGCCTGCAACAAGAACTCCACATCGCTGTGCTCGAAGTTGTAGGTGCTCTGCTCGATCTCGTTTTGCAGGTACACGTCGCCATAACTCAGCGTATCGGTCCACCTCAGGTTGTAGACGTTGTCGACCCCCTGCAGGTACATGGCCAGGCGCTCCAGGCCGTAGGTGATCTCGCCGGTGATGGGCTTGCACTCGATGCCACCGACCTGCTGGAAGTAGGTGAACTGGGTGACTTCCATGCCGTTCAGCCACACCTCCCAGCCCAGGCCCCAGCAACCGAGCGTGGGGTTTTCCCAGTCGTCTTCGACGAAACGGATGTCGTTGGCCTTGAGGTCGAAGCCCAAGGCTTCGAGCGAGCCGAGGTACAGCTCGAGGATGTTGGCCGGTGCGGGTTTCAACACCACCTGGTACTGGTAGTAGTGCTGCAGGCGATTGGGGTTCTGGCCGTAGCGGCCGTCTTTCGGGCGGCGGCTGGGCTGCACGTAAGCGGCCTTCCAGGGCTCGGGGCCCAATGCGCGCAAGAAGGTGGCTGTGTGGCTGGTGCCGGCACCGACCTCCATGTCATAGGGTTGCAGCAGGGCACAGCCCTGGCGATCCCAGTAGTCTTGCAGGCGCAGGATGATTTGCTGGAAGGTCAGCATGGTGTGGGGTGCAAGGGAAAGCGGCGATTTTAGGGGGCAGGCACCACAAAGCTCCGTTCGCCCTGAGCCTGTCGAAGGGCCGTTGTGCACGGCCCAGGCTTCGACAGGCTCAGCCCGAACGGAAACCTCAGCCCACTCAATCTCGCCGACGCAGCGGGAGAGTCAACAACATCAGCCCCAGAGAAAGGGCCAGCAAGGGCCACAGGCTGAAGCGCGAGGCCCACCAGGCATACGGCGTGAGGCCTTGGCGGCCCTCGACTTTGGCGTCGAGCACACCCTGGGTGAAGGGCTTGAGCGAGTGGGTCACCACGCCGAGGTGGTCGATCACCACGGTGGCGCCGGTGTTGGTGGCGCGCAGCATGGGCCGCTGGAACTCCAGCGAGCGCATGCGCGAGATGATCAGGTGCTGCTTGACGGCGATGGTGTCGCCGAACCAGCCGATGTTGCTCAGGTTCGCGAAGATCGTCGGCGCCTCTGCCATGTCGGCAAAACGCGCGGCCAGCTCTTCACCGAACAGGTCTTCATAACAAATGTTCGGCGCCACCCGCTCGCCCCTGAAGCTGAACGAGGGCGGTATCCGCGTGCCGCGGCTGAAATCGCCGAGCGGGATGTGCATCAGGTCGGTGAACCATCGAAAGCCGGTCGGGATGAACTCGCCAAAAGGCACCAGGTGGTATTTGTCGTAGCGGTAGTAGCCCTCAGGCCACTTCACCGTGTCGCGCGACACGCCCACCACCGAGTTGGTGTAACCCGCCTCGAAGCTGCCCAGCGGGCGGCCGATCAGCGCCGCCTGGTCGCGCTGGAAGTGCAGGGCCAACGGCTTCCAGTAGTCGGCCGGCATTTGCTCGGGCAGCAGCGGCACGATGGTTTCGGGCCCGAGCACCAGGTCGCCCTTGGCCGCGAGCAATTGCTTCTGCGCCCAGAGCAAGGTCTGCGGCAGGTAGGTTTCGGAGAACTTCTGGTCTTGCGGCACGTTGCTCTGCAGCAGCGTCAGCGTGAGCGTGCTGGTGGGCCGGGTGAACGGCACCGGCTTGATGAGCGCCAGCGCAATCAGCACCGTGGCGCTGGCGCCGAAGCCGAGCACCGCACCGGCGCTGCGCTGGCCGACGTCGCGCATGCCCAGCACCAGGCCCGCACCCAGGGCCGCGCAGACGAATCCGATGCCGTAAACGCCAATCCAGGGCGCCAGGTTGGCCAGCGGGCCGTCGATGTGGGCATAACCCGAGGCTGCCCACGGGAAGCCGGTGAACACCACACCGCGCGCCAGCTCGGCCAGCATCCAGCAGGCGGCAAACAAGAGCGCGTCGATCAACGGCCGGTGGCGGCGAAGCCTCGAAAACAAGGCCATCGCCAAAGCGAGGTAGAGCGACAGGAAGAGACTCAAGGCGACCACCGCCAGCACCGCCAATGTCGACGACAACCCGCCGTAGAGGTGCATGCTGATGTAGAGCCACCACACGCTCGCAGCCAGCCAGGCGGTGCCGAAACTCAAACCCACCCACGCCGCACGCCAGGGCGTGGCACGGCTTACCTGCCAGGCGAGGCCCGCCACGCAGACGATCTGGAGCCACCAGATGGCGGGGTAGGACATGGGCAGGCTGTGCAGACCGCCGAGCACCAGGGCCAGCAGAACGTCCAGCCCGAGCAGCATGCCGTCGGACGAGCTGCTGCGGCGCACACGGCGGCGCGAGGAGGCGGGTGCCGGCGCGGCGGCGCTGCGGTCACGCACCGTCGGTACCCACGGCCACTTCAGGGGCTCGTGTCACCTTGAACCAGCGCACCGCCCCGCCGCGCGTGAGCATCACGGTGAAGACCAGGCTGCTGAGCGGCACCGCTTCACCTCGGCGCGGCACGCGGCCCAGGGCCAGGGCGACCAGGCCGCCGATGGTGTCGAACTCGTCAACCGGCAGCTTGACCACAAAGGCCTCGTTGACCGCCGTGATGTCGGCGTCGCCCGCCACGCGGTGGCTGCCGTCGGCCAGGGTGTAGATGCCGGTTTCACCGTCTTTGTCGTCGAACTCGTCTTCGATCTCGCCGACGATTTCTTCGAGCACGTCTTCGATGGTGATGAGCCCGGCGGTGTTGCCAAACTCGTCGATCACCATCGCCAGGTGGTTGCGGTTGGCGCGGAAGTCGCGCAGCAGGTCGTTCAGGCCCTTGGATTCGGGCACGAAGACCGCCGGGCGCAGGAGGGTGCGCAGGTTCAGTTCGGGCGCGCGCTGCAGCTTGAGCAGGTCTTTGGCCATCAGCGTGCCGATGATGTTCTCGCGCTTGCCTTCGAACACCGGAAAGCGCGAGTGGCCGGTGTCGATCACCATCCACAAAAGCTCGTCGTAAGGGGCGTCGATGTCGAGCACGTCCATGCGCGGGGCGGCCACCATGGCGTCGCCGGCCGTCAGGTCGGCCATGCGGATCACACCTTCGAGCATCATGCGCGACTCGGGCGCGATCAATTCGCGATGCTCGGCGTCGGCCAGCGTCTCGATCAGCTCGTCTTTCGAATCGGGGCCGGGCGAGACAAATTCAACCAGTCGCTCGAACAAGCTGCGCTTGTCGACGTGGTGACCGTGTTTGTCAGCGCCTTTGGGGTATCGACTCGGGTGAGGATCAGCCATCAGGCCGGGAGCGGAAGTTCAGACCCCAAAAGCTTAACTGAAGCCGGTCTTGACACATCTGGTACCTTGAACCAAATTCTTCCGGCCCCATTTCGGCCTTCTTCTTGCATCGAACAGGTTTCACCATGAGTCTCATCCCCGCCACCATCCTCACCGGCTTCCTGGGTTCGGGCAAAACCACCTTGCTCAAGCGGGTGCTCACCGAGGCCCACGGTCAGAAGATCGCCGTGGTGGAGAACGAATTCGGCTCGGAGAACATCGACAACGAGATCCTGGTGCAAGACAGCACCGAGCAGATCATCCAGCTCAACAACGGCTGCGTGTGCTGCTCGATCCGCGAGGATTTGCGCACCACGCTGAGCGACCTGGCCGAGAAGCGCCGCAAGGGCGAGCTCAAATTCGACCGTGTGGTGATCGAGACCACCGGCCTGGCCGACCCGGGGCCGGTGGCGCAGACCTTTTTCATGGACGACGAGATCGCCGAAAGCTACCTGCTCGACTCCATCCTGACCCTGGTCGACGCCAAACACGGCAACGCCCAGCTCGACAGCCGCCAGGAAGCGCGCCGCCAGATCGGTTTTGCCGACCAGATCTTCATCAGCAAGACCGACCTGGTCGGCGAGGCCGAGGTAGCCGACCTGATGCACCGCATCAAGCACATGAACCCGCGCGCGCCACAGCGCAAGGTTCACTTCGGCGAGGTGCCCATTTCCGAGGTGTTCGACCTGCGCGGCTTCAACCTCAACGCCAAGCTCGACATCGACCCCGACTTCCTCAAG
>NZ_JANOCG010000060.1:0-20153 GCF_031412075.1 Rhizobacter sp. | reverse complement strand
CTTCTTTCCCTTTGGCGTGACGGTCACGGTGGCGGTGTTGATCTCGCTGTTCGTGAGCTTCACGCTCGACCCGATGTTGTCGGCGGTGTGGAAAGACCCACCGGGCACACGCCTGCGCAACCTACCGGTCATCCGCCAGCTGATCCAGGGCACCGACCATGCGCTCGATGTGATGCACGTGCTGTACGAAAAGCTCATCCGCTGGGCGTTTTCGGATCGCCGCTACCTGCGCGTCCTGTCACCGCGTGGGGTGATTCTGTGGATCGGTGTGGCGAGCTTCGTGGGCGCACTGGCGCTCACGCCGCTGGTGGGCTCGGAGTTCATCCCGCAAACCGACCAGGGCTTCACTCAACTGTCGCTGCGCATGCCCATCGGCTCAAGCCTTGCACGCAGTGACGAGAAGGTGCGCCAGGTCGAGGAGATCGTCGCCACCTTCCCCGAGGTGAAAACGGTGTCGACCAACGTGGGCGGGCAGGGCAACGGCTTTGCCGTGGGCCGCGCACAGGCCACGCTCAACATCGGCCTGGTCGAGCGCAGCCAGCGCAAGCGCTCGCAGAAGCAGGTGGAAGACGCGATCCGCGAGGCCATCGCCAAGATCCCGGGCGTGGAGTCGGCGGTCGGTTTCAACCGGCCGATCTACGTGGCCATCTTGGGCAGCGACCCCGAGGGGCTCACGCGCATCGCCAAAGACTTTGCCGAGAAGGTGAAAAAGATACCCGGCATCGTCGACGTGGACTTGTCGGCCAAGCCAGGCTTGCCGGCCTACGCGGTTCGCCTGCGGCCGGGCGCCGTGCGCGAGCTCGGCCTGACGGCGCCGCAACTGGCGTCTTCGCTGCGCGCGTATGTCAACGGCGATATCTCGACCTACTGGACCACGCCCGACGGCGAGCAGGTGCAGGTGCTGCTGCGTTTGCCCGAAGCACAGCGCGAGCGAGTCGAGCAGATGCGCCTGCTGCCGGTGGCGTTTGCGAGAGACGGCACGCCGATCACGCTGGAGAGCGTGGCCACCATCGAGGCGGTGGTGAACCCCGATGTGATCCGCCGCCAGAACCTGCAGCGCCGCGAGGCTGTGTTTGCCGGCGTGCAGGGGCGGCCCTCGGGTGACGTGGGTGCCGACGTGCAGAAGCTGGTGAAAGAAACCAACCTGCCGCCGGGCTACAGCTTCGACGTGGGCGGCGACACCAAGGAGCAGGCCGAAGCCATGACGGCCATGATGGGCGCGATGGTGCTGGCGGTGATCTTCATCTACATCGTGCTGGCCAGCCAGTTCGGCAGCTTCCTGCAGCCGGTGGCGATCATGGCGTCCTTGCCTTTGTCGCTCATCGGCGTGATGCTGGCCTTGTTGTTCTGGGGCTCCACGCTCAACATCTTCTCGATGATCGGGCTGGTGATGCTGATGGGCCTGGTGACCAAGAACGCGATTTTGTTGGTCGACTTTGCCAACCATGCGCGGCAACGTGGCGCGAGCATGGCGGACGCGGTGCTGGAGGCCGGCTTGACGCGCATGCGGCCGATTCTGATGACCACGGGGGCGATGGTGTTTGGCATGCTGCCTTTGGCCTTGGCGCTGAACGACGGCGGCGAGATCCAGGCGCCGATGGGGCGCGCCATCATCGGCGGGGTCATCACCTCGACGCTGCTGACGCTGGTGGTGGTGCCGGTGTTGTATTCGTATTTGGTGCGGGAGAAGAAGCCCAAGCTGATCGCCGAGGTGGCGCCTCAGCTGGCGCCGGGGGATCTGATCGCCAAGTGACTCAGGTGCTCCCACGCACGATCAACTGGTAGCCCACGTCGACGCTGGTCTGCACCAGTGGCTCGCGCCGCATCAGCGCGAGCAGCATCCGCGCAGCCGCCTCACCAATCTCTGTGCGCGGCGTGTGCACCGTCGTCAGCGGCGGCAGCATCTGATCGCTGCCGTTCAAATCATTGAACCCCGCCACCGCCACGGTCCCGGGCACCGCCACACCCAGCCGCAGCGCGGCCAGCAGCCCACCTTGAGCCAGGTCGTCGTTGCAGAAGAAGATGGCATCCACATCAGGGTGCGCACGCAGCATCTGCTCAAACAGCTGGCCTCCAAGCCCGAGCGAAGAACGCTCCGGGTTCAGCAGTTCCAGCTTGGGGTCGTAGCACCCCGCCTCGCGCAGGCAACGCCGGTAGCCGTCGGCGCGCTGCATCACGCGCGGGTCGAGCTGAGCCGCGACAAAGGCGATGCGCTTGCGACCGCGTGCCAGCAAGTGCGCCGTGATCGCGTGGCCCGCCTCGGCCTGCGAAAAGCCCACGCTGTGCACACCTTCGGCGCGGGTGGTTTCCATCACATGCACACACGGCACCTGGCTCGCGGCGATGAGGCGTCGGCTGGCCTCGGTGCGGTCGAATCCGGTGACGATCAGGCCCGCGGGGCGGTGCGCCATGTAGCTGTTGAGCAGCAGCTCTTCTTCGAGCGGGTCGTAGTGGGTGACGCCAATGAGCGTCTGGTAGCCGGCGGGCAGCAGCGTGCGGTGCACGGCTTCGAGCAGGTCGACGAAGAGCGTGTTGGTGAGCAGAGGGATCAGCACCGCCACGTGCGAGCTGCGGGCAGAGGCGAGCGCGCGCGCGGCCGGGTCGGGCACATAGCCGAGTTGCAGCGCGGCGGTGCGCACACGCTCCACCAGCTCGGCCGCCACGCTGCGCTCGCCGCGCAGGGCGCGCGAGACGGTGATCGGGCTCACGCCTGCGGCGGCGGCCACGTCGCCCAGGGTCACACGGCCGGTAGCGCGGGGGCGTCGGGTGGAGGTCATCGGATCGTGATTTACGGGTTACCCCGCATGGGAGAGGCTATTTCGAGCGCCTAGGATAGCGCTATCTTGCGAATTGCTGCAAGGCCTGTGAAAGCGAGTTCTCCTGTGATCAAACAGTTTGAGATGGCGCTGGCCGGTCTGCTGATTCGCATGTTTTTTGCCTGATTGAGATAGCGCTATCCAAGACATGACACGGTCTGCAGTTTTTATGGGTGTGGCCGGTTGCGGCAAGTCGAGTGCGGCGAGCTCGGTGGCGGCCCGGCTGGGCTGGCGACTGATCGAGGGCGACGATTTCCACTCGGATGCCAGCAAGGCCAAGATGAGCCAGGGCATTGCGCTCGACGACCTGGACCGTGCCGCCTGGCTGACCCAGCTGAGCGAGCTGCTGGCGGTGCATCAGCGCCACGGCGCACCGCTTGCGCTGGCCTGCTCGGCGCTCAAACGCAGCTACCGCGACCTGCTGCGCAGCCGCAGTGTCGGCCTGCGCTTCGTGTTCCTGGAGATCGACAAGCCCCATGCGCTGGAGCGTGTGGCGGCGCGTGCCGGCGAGCACCTGTTTCCTCCCAGCCTGGTCGACAGCCAGTTCGCCACGCTGGAGCCGCCCCACGGTGAGGCCGGTGTGTTGTGCGTCGATGCGCTGCGCGCGCGCGACGAACTCGCGCAAGAAATCGCCGACTGGTTGACGTCAAGGAGTGCGGCATGACCCAACCCGTTTCGCGCAGCGTTGGGCAACGACTCGCCGAAACCGCGATGGCCGTGACGCTCGCGGTGATGGCCTTGGCCGTGTTCATCAATGTGGTGTTGCGCTACGGCTTTGGCAGCGGCATCGCGGCCAGTGAAGAGTTGTCGCGCCTGCTGTTCGTGTGGATGGTGTTCATCGGCGCCACGGCGGCTTATCCGCTGGGTGAGCACATGGCGTTCACCAGCTTGTTGCGCCCGCTGCAATCGAAACCGATGGCGTTGAAGGCGCTCACCCGCGTGATCCACGCGCTGGTCCTGCTGGCGTGTGTGCTGGTGGGGTGGGGCGCGTGGCAGCAGGTGGTGGTGGGCCTGGGCAGCAAGAGTGTGGTGATGGGCTATTCGGCGGCCTTCCTTCCGCTGCCCGCTTTCTTGTGCGCTTCGGCCATTGGTGTCATGGCCTTGTATGACTTGGTTCGCGGCAAACCCATCGCCTTCGACCATCACGCCGAGGTGGAGTGATGAACCAAGGCCTCGTCGCCATCATCTTCATCGTCGCCATGCTCGGCTTCATGGGCCTGGGCGTGCCGCTCGCGTTTTCGCTGGTGCTGACCGGCGCCTCGATGGCCTGGGTGCTGGGCTTCTGGGACACGCAGCTCTTCGCGCAAAACCTGGTGGCGGGCATCGACAGTTTTCCGCTGCTCGCCGTGCCGTTTTTCATCCTCGCCGGCGAGCTGATGAACACCGGTGGCATCAGCCAACGCATCATCGGCATGGCGCAAGCCTGGCTGGGCCATGTGCGCGGGGGCCTGGGCTTCGTCACCATCGGCGCCGCGGTCATGCTGTCGGCGATGTCGGGCTCGGCGTTGGCCGACGCCGCCGCCATGGCCACCATCCTGCTGCCGATGATGCGCCAGCACGGTTACCCAGTGGCACCTGCTGCGGGCTTGATCGCGGCGGGTGGTGTGATCGGGCCGATCATTCCGCCGTCGATGGCCTTCGTGATCTATGGTGTCACGACCAACACGTCGATCTCGTCGCTGTTCCTCTCGGGCATCGTGCCGGGACTGATCATGGCGCTTGGTCTGGTGATGGCGTGGAAGCTTCAGCTGCGCCACATCGACCTGCCCGCGGGCGTGCCTGCGCCGATGCGCGAGCGCCTGCGCGCCACTGGCCGCGCGGTGTGGGCGCTGCTGATGCCCGTCATCATCATCGGCGGCATGAAGACCGGCTTCTTTACACCGACCGAAGCGGCTGTGGTGGCGGCGGTTTATGCACTGTGCATCTCGTTCTTCGTCCACCGCGAGATGCGGCTGGCCGACCTGCATGGCGTGCTGGTGCGCTCGGCCAAGACGACGTCGGTGGTGATGTTCCTGTGCGCTGGCGCGCAGGTGGCCAGCTACATGATCACGCTGGCCGACCTGCCGGCCACGCTCACCGAATGGCTCGGCCCGATGGTGCAAAACCCACGTGTGCTGATGGCGGTGATGATGGTCGCGCTGGTGGTGATCGGCACCGCGCTCGACCTCACGCCCACCATCCTGATCTTTGCGCCGGTGATGTTGCCGATTGCCACCAAGGCCGGCATCGACCCGGTGTACTTCGGCTTGATGTTCGTGCTCAACGGCTCGATCGGCCTGATCACGCCGCCCGTGGGCACGGTGCTCAACGTGGTGGCCGGCGTCGGCCGGCTGCGCCTGGAGCAGGTGATCAAAGGGGTGAACCCCTTCCTCGTCACCTACCTCGTGATCCTCGTCCTGTTCATTGTTTTCCCCCAGATCGTCACCGCGCCTGTGGCGTGGATGCGCTGATTTCCCCCCTCGCTCTGTCACACAACACCCCAAGGAGACACTCCATGAAACTGCTACGCCGCACCCTCCTGGCCACCGTCGCTGCGCTGGCCACTGGCGCACTGGCCCCGGCTTTTGCGCAAGACATCAAGCCGCGGTTGATCCGCTTTGGCTACGGCCTCAACGAAGTGTCCAACCAAGGGCGCGCCACCAAGGTGTTTGCCGACGAGGTCGACAAACTCTCGGGCGGCAAGATGAAGATCCGTGCCTTTGGTGCGGCCAGTCTGGGCTCTGACGTGCAGATGCAGCAGGCGTTGATCGGCGGCGCACAAGAGATGATGGTCGGCTCGACCGCCACGCTGGTCGGCATCACGAAAGAGATGGCGCTGTGGGACACGCCTTTCCTGTTCAACAGCGCGCAAGAGGCCGACGCCGTGCTCGACGGCCCGGTGGGCGAGAAGGTCAAGGCCAAGCTCGACGAGAAGGGCCTGGTTGGTTTGGTCTAATGGGAAAACGGTTTTCGCAACCTCACCAACAACAAGCGTGCGGTGACCAAGCTCGAAGACATGGACGGCATCAAACTGCGCGTGATGCAGAACACCGTCTTCCTCGACAGCTTCAAGACGCTCGGCGCCAACGCCATTCCGCTGCCCTTCAGCGAGCTCTTCAGCGCGCTGGAGACCAAGGCGGTCGATGGGCAGGAAAACCCGTTCAACACCATCCTCAGCAGCAAGTTCTACGAGGTGCAGAAGTACCTCACGGTCACCAACCACGTCTACAGCCCGTGGATCGTGACGGTCAGCAAGAAGTTCTGGGACGGCCTCTCGGCGGCCGAGAAAAAAGTGCTGATAGACGCTGCGGTGAAGAGCCGCGACTTCGAGCGCAAGGACACGCGCGACGAAGCTGCCAAGGCGCTGGCCGACTTGAAGGGCAAGGGCATGCAGATCAACGAGTTGTCGGCAGTTGAAGCCGGGCGCATGCGTGACAAGCTGAGTGCGATCAACACCTCGATTTCGGCCAACGTGGGCAAGGAACTGTGGGACGAGACGCAGGCGGAGCTGGCCAAGCTGCGCAAGAAGTGAAGGGCCGGCAACCCTGAGCAGCCCAGCTCGGGGCGGCTCTGCGGTTTTCAGGGTCTCGCGCGGTGCTGCTAAGGCGCCGCGCCGCGCGAGAAAAAATCGGCGATGGCGGCAATTTCGGCGTCGTCGTCCCAAGCTGCTTGCGCTGCGACCACGTGTCGGCCGATCAGGTAGCCCAGGTTCATCGACAAGAACACCCGCGCGAGCGTGTCGGCCGACAGGTCGCGGCGAAGGCGGCCTTCGCGCTGCAACCTGGCCAGCAGCGCGCGCAGTGGCTCCCACACTGCGCTGACCCAGGTGTCGGCAAAGCGCTTGCGCAGGCCCTCGTCTCGCAACAGCTCCACCAGGAGCAGGCGGGTCATGTCGGGCGCGGCGGCCATGGCCTGCGCGCGGCTGCTCAGCAAGGCACGGTGCCAGGTCGCCAGATCTTCGCCGTGCGCGTTGATCGCACGCCTCAGTGCGTCGAGCGAGGTCGGAGCCAGGTGCGGAACCACCGCTTCAGAAATCACGGCCTGCACCAGCGCGTCTTTGGAGCCGAAGTGCTTGAACAGGGTGCGCTCGGTGGTCTGGGCCAAAGCGGCAATTTCGCGCGTGCTGGTCTGCCCCACCCCGCGCTCGCTGAAAAGCCGCACGGCGGCCCACAGGATATCGATGTGCTTGGTGGGCGCGGGGCCCCGGCGTGGCGGTTCAGGCGTGGGCGGTGAGGGCATGGCAAAGTGTATAGCAGGCGCTTTACAGTGGCAGTACATTTATGTACAGTGACGGCTATACAGAAGTGTTGACCGATGCCCGCCACCCGCCGAGAAAACGCCATGGACACGAGCTTGCCGATGATGCTGGGGCTTGCCCAGCGCTACAACTTTCCGGCCTACCCGGCCAACCGGGCCCTGCCAGCGGAGCCGGTCACGCTGCCCTGGGGGCTCAAGCCGCTGGGTTCGGCCGAATGCGGCGCCGAGCGCCTCACCGATGGGCGGTTGAGCTACTGGATACGGCACGACATCGTCAAAGGTGTCACGCCGCGCATGCTGGTGTGGTGGTTCTCGCACCTGGAAGGCGATGTGCTCATAGCAGGGCAACGGATCAACCGCTACCGCGCCTGGCACCCCTACGACCATGTGCACGCGAGCTACGCGCGGCGGCTACCAGACGGCTCGGTCGGCCCCGGCGCAGCGATTCGCCTGAGGGAGTACCTCGGCGCGAACCCGGCCTACAACGTGGACACCGTCACAGACATCGAAAAGCTCGATGAAGAGGGCTTCATCCACAACCCTCGGGTGCGCGGCATCTCAGGGCTGGTGCGCATGGAATACCGCTTCACTCGCGTGAGCACCGGCACGCTCTACGAAAACCGCCTGCTCGTGGGTGCCCGCCGCGGCTGGCGACGGGCGGTGACCCCGCTCGTGCAGTGTTTCGCTTTCGACCGCGCTCACGGCATGGCTTGGTTGCGCCACAACGTTGAAGAAGTGGGGCTGTTCGAACAAATCCTGCCACCGCTGTACCTGGCGGAAACAGGGCAGTCCGAGTGACGTGACGCCCGACTACTGCGACACGTGGATCACATCCCGCACCACCGGGTAGATCTGGCTCTTCCAGCGCCGCCCGCTGAAGACACCGTAGTGGCCCACGCCGGCCTGCACGTAGTGGGTGCGCATGTAGGGCCGCAGGCTGCTGCAGAGGTCTTGCGCGGCGAGCGTCTGGCCGGTCGAGCAGATGTCGTCGCGCTCGCCTTCCACCGTCAGCAGCGCGGTGCGGCGAATCGCCGCCGGGTTGATGGTACGGCCGCGAAACTTCAGCTGCCCGAGCGGCAGCGCGTACTCCTGGAACACCAGGCTCACCGTCTCCAGGTAAAACTCGGCCGGCAGATCGGCCACCGCGAAATACTCTTCGTAGAACTTGCGGGTGTGCTCGGCCTTTTGCAGCTTTTCTTCGTCGGGGTTGGCGAGGTTGGCGTAGTACTCCTTGAAGGCGGTCACGTGCCGGTCCTTGTTCATCGCCATGAAGGCGGTGAGCTGCATGAAGCCAGGGTAGACCTTGCGGCCACCGCCGGGGTAGCGCCAGGGCACCTGGCTCACCAGGTTTTTCTCGAACCAGTCGATGCCCTTGGTCATGGCGAGCTTGTTGACCTCGGTCGGGCTGATGCGACAGTCGATCGGGCCGGCCATCAGCGTGAGGCTGGCCGGTGTGGCGATGTGGTTGTCTTCTGACATCAGCGCCACCGCACTCAATGCCGACACGCAGGGCTGGCAGATGGCCATCATGTGGGCGCCCGGGCCGATCACGCCCAGGAACTCGATCAGGTGCTCGGTGTATTCATCAAGCCCGAAGCGGCCGGCGCTGAGCGGCACGTCGCGTGCGTTGTGCCAGTCGGTGATGTAGACGTCGTGATCGGGCAGCACGGTCTGCACCGTGTCGCGCAGCAGGGTGGCGAAGTGGCCCGACATGGGCGCCACGATCAGTACCTTGGGCTGGGGCATGGCCGGGCTGAATTCTTTCTTGAAGTGGAGCAGGGTGGCGAAGGGTGTGACGTGGGTGGCTTCTTCGGTGACCGGGATGGCCTCGCCCTTCAACATGACGCTCTCGATGGCGAAGGGCGGGCGCTTGTGGGTGACTTCGCCGAGCTTGAGCACCTCGCAGGCGGCGGCCAGCTTGCGGGTGGGATCCAGGCCGGCCCAGCCGAAGCTGGCGTCCCTGAGCATGGGCAGGCTCGTCTTGGCCAGGGTTCGCAGCGGCCACATCAAATCGGCATGGGCTTGGTAGGCCTGGTACATCGTGGAGTCTCCGGCGCGTTTTGATGCGTGTGGAGTTGCAACTTGCGCGCCAGCAGAACTGCACTGGCGTGCACTGTGATGGCACACGCCTTGCAAGTCACGGGGTACAACCGCCACCCAGGAGACACCGCCCATGCCGCACGTCGCCACCAAGGCCCCCGCCAAGACGGCCACCAAAGCCGCTCCCAAGAAGGCCGCCGCCAAGTCCGCACCGGTCACCAAGGCAGCGCGCAAGCCCGTTGCCACCTTGAGCCTGTCCAGCAAGAACTACTCGTCGTGGTCCTTGCGCGGCTGGTTGATGGCCAAGTTCGCGGGCCTGGAGTTCGAAGAAGTGATGGTCTCGCCCGACGATGCCGACTTCCGCAAGGAACTGCTGCTGCTGGCCCCGTCGATCCGCGTGCCGTGCCTCATGCACGAGGGCGCCAAGGTCTGGAACACGCTGGCGATTGCGCAGTACCTTGACGAGATCAAGCCCGACGCCGGCATGATGCCGAAGGATCGCATCGCCCGGGCGCACTGCCGCTCGGTCAGCGGCGAGATGAATTCGGGCTTTGCCAACCTGCGGGCCTCGTTGCCGATGAACCTGAAGGCCCATCACCCGGGCTACAAGATCTGGGCCGGTGCCCAGCCTGACATCGACCGCATCGTCGAGATCTGGACGGAGTGCCTGGCCACCTATGGCGGGCCCTTCCTCTTCGGCAAGCAGCGCAGCATGGCCGACGCGATGTACGCACCGGTGTGCACGCGCTTTCTGACCTATGACGTGAAGCTCAACAAACCCTGCATCCAGTACTGCCAGACCATCATGGCGATGCCGGAGATGAAGGAGTGGGTGGCGGCGGCAAAGAGGGAGCCGGACGACATCGAAGAGCTCGACATGGATTTTTGAGGCACTGCTCGGGCGCGGCCTTTTCACCGCAAAGATGCAAAGGTCGCCAAGTTCGCCAAGACAACAAAACTTGTCTTTCCTTTGCGACCTTTGCGTTCTTGGCGTCTTTGCGGTGAAGAAACGGCGCCCCTGTGACGCCCTCCCAACGTTACTTCCAGGGCGTGAACGGCGGCACGTCGCAAGGCGCCGGCATGTCCACCGTCTTGAAATCAGCCGGGCTCACGATCTCCAGGTACTCCATGTCGGGTGAGTAGTCGAAGAGGTAGTGCACGATCCCCGGGCGCTGGTGCACGCAGTCTCCGGCGGAAACGAGCGTCTCCTTGTCGCCGTACATGAACTTGGCCCAGCCCTTGGTCATGATCACGATCTGGAAATCTGCCTCATGGCGGTGCCAACCGGTGCCCTTTTGGGGTGCCATGTTGGCTTTGACCAGATGAGCAATCACCTTGCCCGCGGTGGCGTCGGCCACTCCCAGGTCCTTGTACAAGAAAAAATCTCGCAGGCCGTCACTGCGCCAGCCTGTGTCTTCTGGTTTCACATGCGAAAACTGGGTGGTGGTGGTGTCCAACATGCGCATTCTCCCGAGTCGCAACATGCTGTCGGGTCATGCATGAAGCGTTCCATCTGACGCGTTTGGGCTCAAACGGTGATCTATGGCCGTTTCTCCCCGTTACTCGGGGCTGGCGTCCGGAATCTTGGCGTAATTTTTCGGTCGCAGAATGCGGGTTGCGATCACTGAGAGACAGACATGAGTTGCTGGAGTTTTTTCAAACATGCACTGCAGGCCGTCTTGCCTGCGCTGGCGAGCCTGTTGCTCGCCGCCACGAGCGCCCACGCGGCCGACGAATACCTGGACCCTGACAAGGCGTTTCGCCTCTCGGCCCGCGCGCTCGACGCCACCCACATTGAAGTGCGCTTCGACATCGCGCCGGGCTACTACCTCTACCACGAGAGGCTGAACGCGCAGGTCGCCCCCGCTGGGCTGAAGCTCGCCGAACTGCGGGTGCCCAAGGGCAAGATCAAATACGACGAGACCTTCGAAAAAGACGTCGAATACTTCCGTGATGCCGTCACCCTGGTGGCCGTGTTGAAAGAAGCGCCCTCCGGCCCCTTCAAGCTCAGCGTGGGCAACCAGGGCTGTGCCGACAAGGGGCTTTGTTACTCGCCGCAGACACGCGCCTTCCAGGTCGAGCCGGGCCAAGGGCCAGGGGGCACCCCTCGGTTCACCCTGTTGAGCGAAGCCCAGGCCGCTGATTGGTCGCCGACTGCCTTGATCGCGGCCAACCTGTCATCCGGCCTGTCGGCGGCGATGTCGAGCGCTGCACCGCAGGTCGGCGCGGCGGCCAGCCCCGAAGACGCGGGCGAGGTGTCGAAGGCCTTGAAGTCGGGCAACACGGCGCTCGTGATCGGCCTGTTCATGCTGCTGGGGCTGGGGTTGGCGTTCACGCCCTGTGTGCTGCCGATGATGCCCATCCTCTCGTCGATCATCGTGGGGCGGGGCGGGCCGGTGTCCAAGGCGCGTGGCTTTTCGTTGGCGGTGGCCTACTCGCTGGGCATGGCCCTGGTTTACACCGCGTTTGGCGTGGCCTCGGCGCTGGCGGGTGAAGGGCTTGGCGCCGCACTGCAAAACGTCTGGGTGCTGGGTGGATTTGCCCTGGTGCTCGCGATCTTCTCGCTCTCGATGTTCGGGGTGTACGAGTTGCAGATGCCCGCGAGCCTGCAAAACAGGCTGGCCCAGGCCTCACAAGGTTTCAAGGGCGGGCAACACCTGGGCGTGTTCGCGATGGGCGGCATCTCGTCGCTGATCGTCGGCCCCTGCGTGGCCGCGCCCCTGGCCGGCGCGCTGGTCTACATCAGCCAGACGCGCGACGTGATGCTGGGTGGCACCGCGCTGTTCTCGATGGCGGTGGGCATGAGCGTGCCGCTTTTGCTGTTGGGCTTGTCGGCGGGTGCGCTGCTGCCACGTGCCGGTGGCTGGATGACGCATGTGAAGCATGGCTTCGGCGTGATGCTGCTCGGCGTGGCCGTGTGGATGGTGGCGCCGGTGCTGCCAATGCCCGTCGTGATGCTGCTCACTGCCGGGCTCTTGGTGGTGGCCGCGTTTTGCCTGGGCGCTTTCAAGGCAATGCCCAAGCCGGCCCAGCCTCTGCGCAGGGTGGCCAAGGGCCTGGGCCTGCTGCTGGGTGTGTTTGCCGTGGCGCAGGTGGTCGGTGCAGCCTCGGGTGGCCGCGACCTCGCGCGCCCGCTGGCCCACCTGGGATCGGCACCACAGCATGCAGCCGGCCCCGAGCTCAAGTTTCAAGCCATCGCCAGCCTCGCCGAGCTCGACGACGTGGTGCGCACCTCGTCGCGCCCGGTGATGCTCGACTTTTATGCCGACTGGTGCGTGGCCTGCAAGGAGTTCGAGAAGTTCACCTTCACCGACGCGGCCGTGCGCCAGAAGATGGCGGGCCTCACCCTGCTGCGCGTCGACGTGACGGCCAACAACGAGAACGACAAGGCGCTGCTGCGCAAGTACACCTTGTTCGGCCCGCCGGCAATGCTATTTTTTGCGCCAGCTGGCGGCGAGTTGCCGGGCTCACGCGTGATCGGCTTCCAGGACGCGCGCACCTTCAGTGCGCACCTCGACCGCGTTCAGCCTTGACACCCACCCGCTTCGACCGCCTCGACGCCCTGCGCGCGGTCGCCATCCTGTGGATGGCGGCGTTTCATTTCTGCTTCGACCTCAACTACTTCAAGTTCGTCCAGCAAGACTTCTACCGCGACCCGTTCTGGACGGTGCAACGCTCGGTGATCGTCAGCCTGTTTCTGTTTTGCGCCGGCTTCGGCCAGGCCATCGCCTGGGAGCAGGGCCAGAGCTGGCCGCGCTTCTGGCGGCGCTGGGCGCAGGTGGCGGGTTGTGCGCTGCTGGTCACGGCCGGCTCGTACCTGATGTTCCCGAGCAGCTTCATCAGCTTCGGCGTGCTGCACGGCATTGCGCTCATGCTCATCATCACGCGGCTCACCGCCGGTGCGGGGCCGTGGCTGTGGTTGATGGGGCTGGTGGCGATTGCGCTGCCGCACCTGGTGCAAAGCAGTTTCTTCGACACCCGGCTCACCAACTGGGTCGGCCTCATCACCCGCAAGCCCGTCACCGAAGACTACGCACCGCTGCTGCCCTGGATTGGCGTGATGTGGTGGGGCCTCGCGGCCGGCCAATGGGTGCTCAAGAACCGGCGCGAGTGGGTCACCGGCGCGCTGCCTGCGCAGCTTGCGCCGCTGGCCACGCTCGGGCGCTGGTCGCTGAGCTTCTACATGCTGCACCAGCCGGTGCTGATCGGGCTCTTGCTGGCGGTGCGCAGCTTGCAGTGAGCCCGATCACCGCGCTCAATCGCGGTCGCAGCGCCGTTCGTTCACCAGGCAGCGTGCGTAGCCCGGGTCGGTCTTGAGCAGGTGCATGGCCCGTGCGGCAAAGGCGGTGTCGGCAAAGTCGCTGAACAAGCCGTCGACGCCGAGTGCGTAAAACGCCAGGTATTCATTCACCGCATTGCCCTGGTAGTCGCTCGCGAGGCGGCGCTGCTCGTTGCGGAAGGTGTAGGGGTGCACCACTAGGCCCAGCTTGTGGGCGTTGGTCACCACGTCGGTGGCGGGCAGCAGCTTGCGGTCGCGCTCGTCGATGAGGCCGTCGCCATTGGTGTCGGCGCAGGCGTTGTTCACGATCGTCTTGCAGGCGCTGCTGATCAGGTAGACCTTCCAGGGGCCGATGCCGTCGGCATAGCTGCGCACTTCGGCGAGGCCGGCGGGCGTGAGCAGGTCCTTGAACAGCCCGGCGCGGCCCGACACCACCCAGTCGTAGGGCTTGTCATAGGGTTTGTTGAAGGCGAGGGAGCCATCGGCGTTCACGTCGTCGGCATCGACCAGCTGCACCAGGCGCACGCTGGTGCGTGAGCGCAGGTACTTGAGGTTGGCCGTCTCGAACGACTGGATGAACACCGGCGCGTTGCGGTGGTTCCAGCCGGCCCTGTTCAACACGTCCAGCAAGCGGTCTTCGAGCGGCAGCCCGATCTGCTGGTGGAAGGTCGGGTGCTTGGTCTCGGGGTAGATGCCGATGCGGCGGCCTTCTTCGCGCGACTTGCGTTTCACCAGCTCGATCACCTCGGCCAGCGTGGGGATCTGGAACTTGCCGTTGAACGAGGCATCACGCTCGGCAAACGGCTGCACGGCGCGCAGTTGCTTGATCTCGGCCAGGGTGAAGTCGCTGGCCCAGAAACCGTCGACCTCCACGCCGTCGAGCATCAGCTTGCGGCGGCGCTGGGCGAACTGCGGCAGGTCTTTCACATTGGTGGTGTCCACCAGGTTGGGCTCGTGGCGGGCGATCAGGTGGCCGTCTTTGGTCGCCACCAGGTCGGGCTCCACGAAGTCGGCCCCGAGCTGGATGCCCAGCGCATAGGCTTCGAGCGTGTGCTCGGGCAGGTAGCCGTTGGCGCCCCCGCGATGGCCGATCACCAGCGGCGCGGCTGTGCCATGGCGGTGGGAGGCAGGCTCGGCTGCGGCGGGCTGGGCGCAGGCCGCGCAGGCCGCGGCGAGGACCAGGGCCAGTTGTGCGGCACGCGCTCTTTTCCAGTCTTTCATGATCATCCTCCTCGAGGTGTTGAAACTGTCAGACCTTAGAGATAGCTGATGACATCGGCGTGAAACGGCGCATGCTACGCAGCCTGCACTGTTGCGGCACCGATTGACCTTGTTGGCGACGCGCCCTGACACATGTGTCAGTTGAAGCGATCGAAGCCGGGCGGTACGGTGCGGCCTTCAGGGAGACTCGATGAGAAGACTGTCGACTCAACAATTTGCCATGGTCGGCATGCTGGCAGCCGCGGTTGTCGTCATCGTGCTGGCGGGTTTTGCCTGGAACTTCGCGCAGCAGACCGTGGCGGCGGCGGCCTACGTGAGCCAGACGCACCAGGTCAAGAGCGTCATCAACCAGCTCGAGTCGAGCCTGTACCGGGCCGAGGCCGGCCAGCGGGCCTTTCTGGCCACACGCAACACGCTGTACCGCAGTGAACGCAACGTGGCCGTGGAGTCGCTGGCCATGGGGCTGGCCGAGCTGTCGCGGCTTTCAGCCGACAACCCCGAGCAGACCGCACGGCTGCGCGACCTGCGCCGCGAGCTGGAGGTGCGGCAGCAGCTCTACCGCCAGAGCGAAGCGCTGATCATCAACGGCACCGACTACTCGCCCGAGCAACGCATCGAGCTCGGCGCGCAGGTGCTCAGCAGCATCAGACCGCTGATCGATGCGATGGGTGTCGAAGAAGACCGCCTGCTCGCGCTACGGGAATCCACCGAACGGGATCGGGCACGCGCCACGACCGTCATCTTCGGGGTGTTTGTCACTTTGCTGCTGTTCTTGCTACCCACCATTTTCTGGCGCATGTACCGCGACTTGCACGCGCGTGAGAAGGCCGAGGTGCAGGTGGCCGAAGAGCGCGCGTACGACGCCAGCCACGCCGACGCGCTCACGCTCTACAACGCCGAAAACAAGCGCGAGGCGGTGCTCGACGGCAGCTTGGCGCTGCTGGCCCAGAACCCGCTGTTTCCCGTCAGTGCGTTCTACATGCATGAAGAGTGGGGCGGCGCCTTGCGCCTGGTGGCGTCGCACGGTGCGCCGGGCGACATCAAGACCAGCTTGCGCATGGACGAAGGCGCCATCGGCGCAGCAGCGCGCGACGGTCGGCCGGTCTACATCGAAGGCTTCGACGCCAGCACCGGCCTGCGCATCGAGACCGGGCTGGCCACCCTGCACCCCGCAGCGGTCTTGATGTGCCCGGTGCAGCACCAGGGCCGCCTGCTGGGCGTGCTGGCCCTCGCCGCGAGCGCGCACCTGGGAGAGCGTGACCGCGAATTCGTGAACCGGTTGTGCGCGCAGCTCGCGGTGGCCTTGCACAACCTGGGTCAGCTCGAAGAGCTGGCCCTGCTGGCCGAGCAGCTGCGCAGCCGCGGTGAAGACATCCAGCGCAAGAACGCCGAGCTGGAGCGTGCCAACCGCATGAAGAGCGAGTTCCTGGCCAACATGTCGCACGAGCTGCGCACGCCCTTGAACGCGATCATCGGCTTCTCCGAGATCATGAAAGACGGGCTGACCGGGCCGCTCGCCGCCGAGCAGCTCGAATACGTGGGCGACATTCATTCCAGCGGCAAGCACCTGTTGTCGCTCATCAATGACATTCTCGACCTCTCGAAAGTCGAGGCCGGCCACGTGCCGCTCGAGCTGGAAGCGGGCGAGCCGTCGCAGCTGGCCACGAGCGCGATGTCGGTGCTGCGCGAGCGCGCGTCTTCGGCCCGTGTGCGCTTCACCAGCGTGTGCCCGCCCGGGCTCGGCCGCCTGCGCATCGACCTGCGCAAGGCCAAGCAGATCGTCTACAACCTGGTGTCCAACGCGGTCAAATTCACCCCTGAGGGCGGCAGTGTGGGCCTGTCGTTCGAGCGTGTCGGCGCCGAGCAGGTGAGAGCGGTTCGGGCCACGCCCGACACGCGCGTGTTCCCGCCGGCCGAGACGGGTTGCGAGCACTACCTCGAGATCCGTGTGAGCGACAGCGGCATCGGCATCTCGCCCGACAACCTGCAGCGGCTGTTCCAGGCCTTCGTGCAGATCGACTCGTCTCTGTCGCGCCAATATGCCGGCACTGGCCTCGGCCTGACCATGGTCAAGCGCCTGGCCGAGTTGCACGAGGGTGGCCTGATGGTGCACAGCCGCGAAGGCAGCGGCTCGGTCTTCACCGTGTGGTTGCCGTGGCGCGAGGTGGCCGACGATGTGGCCATGGTCCAGCCCCCGCTGGTGGCGAACACGCCGGCTCACAACGGTGCGGTGCAAGGCGCGGGGCCCTTGGTGCTGGTGGTCGAAGACGACCCGCGCGCAGCCAACCTGATGCGCCTGCAACTGCAATCGCAGGGCTACCGCGTCGAGTTCGCGCGCAATGCCGAAGACGGCCTGGTGCGCGCTGCCGAGCTGCGGCCCGCGGCGCTGGTGCTCGACATCATCCTGCCCGGCATGGACGGCTGGGACATGCTTGCCCACCTGAAAGACCGCGCCGACACCAGCCACATCCCGGTGGTCATCGTCTCCATCACCGACGAGGCGCAGCGCGGCTTTGCGCTCGGTGCGGCGCAGGTGCTGGTGAAGCCGGTGACGCAGGCCGAGTTGCTGGCCGCGCTGGCGGCGGCCGGGCTCGACGAGCCGCCCACCGACGCGCGCGTGCTGGTGGTCGACGACGACCCCAAGGCCGTCGCCCTGGTCAGCAAGCACCTGCAGGTGGCCGGCTACACGCCGATGGGCGCGTATGGCGGGCAAGAAGCGCTCGACCTGGTGCGCAGCGACCCCCCGGCGCTCATCGTGCTCGACCTGATGATGCCGCAGGTCTCGGGCTTCGACGTGGTGCAAGGGCTGCGTGGCCACCCCGATACCGCGGGCATCCCGATCATTGTGCTCACCGCCAAGCTGCTCTCCCGGGACGACCGCGCCCAGCTCAGCGGCAAGGTCCAGCAGGTGATGGAAAAAACCAACTTCCACTCGCTGAGCTTGTTGGCTGAAGTGAAGCGTGCCCTGGCGCGGCAGCGCCAGCCCAAGGCGCAAGCCCACTCATGAACTGACGAACCCAGAACGCCGCATGCAAACCAGCCCCGCCATCCTCATCGTCGACGACAACGCGGCCAACCGGCGGCTGTACCAGGCGTCGCTCAACGACCTGGGGGCCGAGATCTACAGCGCGGCCTCTGGCGAAGAGGCGCTCGCGCGCTGCGACGAGCGGCACTACGCGATGATCCTGCTCGACGTGCACCTCTCCGGCATGAGCGGCTTCGACGTGGCGCAGGCGATCCGCGACAAACACGAAGGCATGGACGCCCCCATCGTGTTCGTGTCGGCGATGTATGTGCACGAGAGCGACACCTACCGCGGCTACCGGCTGGGTGCCGTCGACTACATCCTCTCACCCGTGGTGCCCGAGATCCTTCGTGCCAAGGCGGCCGTGTTCATCCGCCTGCACCGCATGCGCCTGGAGGCGCAGCAACACGCGCAGGTGGTCGAGAAGGCCTACCGCGAGTTGCGCACGGTGCATTCGGAGATGGAAGGCTTCAGCTACTCGGTGTCGCACGACCTGCGCACGCCGCTCGGTCAGGTGGCGGGTTTTGCCGACCTGCTACAACGGGGCCACGCCGGCGAGTTGAGCACCAAGGCACGCGAATACGTGGGCCACATCCAGACGGCCGCCCAGCGCATGAACAGCCTGATCGAAGACATGCTGCTGCTGGCCAACATGACGCGGGCTGAAATGCAGGTGCAGCCGGTCGACTTGTCACACATGGCGCTGGCGCTGCTCGAAGAGCTCGCCGCCACGAAGCCTCTGGCCCATGCCGAGAGCCAGGTGCAAGCGGGTCTGCATGCGCAGGGCGACGCCCGTTTGCTGCGTGTGGCCTTGTCCAACCTGTTGTCGAATGCCTGGAAGTACAGCGCCGGTGTGGCCCGGCCCCGGGTCGAGTTCGGGCAGGTCGAGCGAGCCGAGGGGGCGGTGTTCTATGTGCGCGACAACGGCGCGGGCTTCGATGCGCGTGCGGCGGGCGAGCGCCTGTTTCGCCCGTTCCAGCGGTTTCACCCCGACTCGGCGTTCAAGGGCAATGGCGTGGGCCTGGCCATCGTCGAGCGGGTGCTCGAAAAACACGGGGGGCGCATCTGGGTCGAGTCGGCGCCGGGGCAGGGGGCCTGTTTTTTCTTCACCCTGGGCCAGGTGTCGAGCCTGGCCACAGCCACCGTTTGAAGGGCGCGCCTCCATGGCCACCATCCTCGTCGTTGAAGACAACCCGCAAAACCTCAAGCTGGCGCAGCTGGTGCTGCAGCGCGCGGGTCACGCGGTGTTGCTGGCCGGCAATGGCGAAGCGGGTCTTGCCCTGGCGCGCGAGCAGCAGCCCGACCTGATCTTGATGGACGTGCAGATGCCCGGCATGGACGGCTTGTCTGCCACGCGTTTGCTGAAGGCCGACCCCATGACCGCGCACGTCAAGGTGGTCGCGCTCACCGCACTGGCAATGAAGGGCGACGCCGAGCGCATCCTCGCGGCGGGGTGTGATGCTTACCTGGCCAAGCCGTACCACTACAACGAGCTGATCTCGGCGGTGGATCGAGCGCTGAGTTGAGGGTGCAGCGGGCTACCATCCGGGCATGAGCAACAAGATTCTTTTCGGCTTTCATGCCATCACGGTGCGGATGAAAACCGCACCCAAGTCCATCATCGAGTTGCACGTCGACGCCACCCGGCGCGACCAGCGCATGAAGCAGTTCGTCGAGCGCGCCCGCGAGGCCGGCGCCAAGCTGGTCGACAGCGACGACGACCGCCTGCACAAGATGTGCGGCACCCACCGCCACCAGGGTGTGGTGGCGCGGGTCGAGGCGGTGGCCATGAGCCACTCGCTCGACGACACGCTCGACGCGGTTGACGGCCCGCCGCTGCTGCTGGTGCTCGACGGCATCACCGACCCGCACAACCTCGGCGCGTGCCTGCGGGTGGCCGACGGCGCGGGCGCGCATGCCGTCATCGCACCGAAGGACCACGCGGTCGGTGTCAACGCCACCGTGGCCAAGGTCGCCAGCGGCGCGGCCGACACCGTGCCGTACTTCATGGTGACCAACCTCGCGCGAACGCTCAACGAGCTGAAGGAGCGCGACATCCGCATCATCGGCACCTCCGACGACGCGCAGAAATCGCTCTACGACCTCGACCTCAGCGGCCCGGTGGCGCTCGTGCTCGGCGCCGAAGGCAGCGGCATGCGCCAGCTCACCAGCAAGACCTGCGACGAGCTGGTGCGCTTGCCGATGAAAGGGGCGGTGGAGAGCTTGAACGTGTCTGTGGCATCGGGCGTGTGTTTGTATGAAGCATTGCGTCAGCGAGGTGGGTGAACAAAGATCAAGGGCGTTGACGCAAAGGGCGCAAAGGGAAGACGCAAAGGTCGCGAAGGCTTGTGCCATCCGCTTTGAGCAAGCATCGCGTCGCTGTACTTTACTTCCCTGCCGATCAACCAACCGCGAGTATCGACCATGACCACCGAAGAACGCGACGCGAAAATGGCGGCACTTAACGAGGAGATCGACGCCAGACGCGCCGAGCTCGTCGATCTGCTCAAGGACAGCACGGGCGAGACGATCGAGG
>NZ_JANOCG010000059.1:0-9591 GCF_031412075.1 Rhizobacter sp. | reverse complement strand
GCTCGAGCACCACCTGGCCGTTGAACTCCACCTCAGGCTCGCCCGCGGGCAAGGGCCCTTCGCGGTGCTCGAGCCGCGCGCCGGCACGCTGGTGCTGTTGCACGGCCACACGTATCACAAGGTGCTGCCGGTGCATGGCCGCTACCGGGTGTCGACCAACTACCGTGCCACGCCGGCGGGCACGCCCGAAGACATCACCGACATCTGCGTGTACCGCAACATGCGCTACTCGTTTGCAACCCACAGCGTGATCGAGGAACGCCGCGCCTGACGGCCGCGCGAGTGGGCCTGGCAGCAACACGATGGTGCGATCGGGCCGCATGCCTCCGTTCAAGGGCACGAGCCACGCGCTGTGGAACACGGTGGAGCCGCGGCTGAACCGCGTCTTCGACCACATCGACGACCACATCGCCGAGCCGATCGACCTCGATGCGCTGGCCGCGCTGGCAGCCTACTCGCGCTTTCACTTCATCCGCGTGTTCGACGCGTCGTTCGGCGAGACGCCGTACGAGTTCATCCGCCGGCGCCGCATCGGCCTGGTCGCCTCGCGTTTGCGCCTGTCGGTGCACGAGCCGATCAGCAGCATTGCCTTGTCGTGCGGCTTCTCGTCACAAGAAACCATGGCGCGTGCCTTTCGCCACACCTACGGCATGAGCGCCACCGACTGGCGCCACGGCGGCTGGCGTGAAGGCCAGTTGCGCGCGCCGCCACTGCCCGCGCAGCGCGCGCAAGGCCTCGTCAACGTGAGCTATCGGCCCGAACGCCCGTTGTTCTATGTGCGCGTGCGCGGGGCCTATGAAACCGTCGTGCCGCAGGCCTGGGCCCACTTTGCGCAGTGGGTGCGCGGCATGGGCCTGAACCCTGTGGCGTGGTACGGCATGGGGCTGGACGACCCTGGCCTCACACCGCCCGAGCACCTGCGCTACGACGTGTGCGTGGAACTGGCCCAGCCCCTGCTCGAGGCCTTTCGCTGGTCGCAGCGCGAGCCCATGACGCTTCACGGGTCGTGGAAGCGATTTGTCGGTGGCCTGTATGCCGCGATGCCGTGCCCGAACACCGCAGAGTCATCTGACGCCGCCTGGGAATACATGCTGAGCCGATGGTTGCCCGAGAGCGGCTATGCCGTGGGCCATGGCAACTTCTGTGAGCTGTTCCCCGCCAGCGCCCGCTTCACCGGCGAGAACGGACGGCGCGAACTGTTGTTGCCGGTGCGCATGCTGCGCTCGGCCTGAGCCTGCAGCAATTGCTTGCAAGCTCCGCAATGGCAGCAAGACCGAAAGGCAGATCGATTCCTAGACTGACCTGACAAAGATCCCAACCAGGAGACAGCATGACACTTCGATTCAACCTGCACGCGTGGCGAGTGGCCGCCGCGGCAGCACTCGCCTTGGTGGGCGCCGGTTACGCAGGCGGCGCCTCGGCCCAGGCCTTCGGCATCGATGCCACCGGCAAGCTCTACCACGTGGACCGCGGCTGGTCTGCCAGCTTCAACTACCTGTGCCTCAACGGCGAGTGCTACACCGGCACGCGCACCAACGGCCGCTTCGAGCGCAGCGTCTCGGTGACGCCGGGCGCCACCTACACGCTTGAGTTCAAGGTGCAGGACAACGCCACCGGACAGTGCCTCACCGGCAACCACACGCTCACCTACGCAGCGGGTGGTGCGAGCCTTGCCTCCACCCCCTGCAGCGGCGGCGGCGTGGCCGACACGCAGTTGCCAACGGTACCGGGCGGCCTGGCGGGCACCGGCACCTCGTCGTCGAGCATCGCGCTCACCTGGAGTGCATCCACCGACAACGTCGGCGTGACGCGCTACGACATCTACCGCGGCACCACGCTGGCGGGCTCCAGCGCCAACACCAGCTTCACCAACACCGGACTGAGTGCGTCCACCAGCTACAGCTACCGCGTGCGGGCCTGCGATGCCGCCGGCAACTGCTCGGCGCAGTCGACGGCGGTGAATGTGTCGACCACGGCCAGCGGCGGCGGTGGGGGTGGCGGCGACACGCTGCTGCCTACGGTACCGGCGGGCTTGAGCGGCACCGCCACCTCCGGCACCAGCATCGCGCTGACCTGGAATGCAGCCAGCGACAACGTCGGCGTGACGCGCTACGACGTCTATCGCGACGGCAACCTGGCGGGCTCGAATGCGGCGACCAACTTCAACAGCACCGGCCTCACCGCCGCCACGCCGTATAGCTTTCGCGTGCGTGCTTGCGACGCAGCGGGCAACTGCTCGGCGCAATCGGCCGCCGTGAGCGTGACCACCACGGGCGTGCCCAGCGTGCTCGACTGGACGACCAACGCCTACTCCGACCACAACATCGGCCCGGCGCCGCGGCCCAATCCGCCCGACGCGTTGGCCACACCCTTGAACGGCTACGCGCCCACCACCAACGGCTTTGCCTTCGACATCGACGGCAGCACCCTGCGCTGGCGCTGGGGCCCGGGCATCGTCAAAGCCGCCAATGACGCCGACCTGGAGATGCACTGCTCCACCGACAACGGCATGACCTTCAGGAAGACCACGCTGGCAGCCGGTGTGGCCACCATCCCCTGCAGTGGCACCTACACCTACTTCTTCCGCTACAAACAACCGGGCCTGTTGACCAACAACCCGTCAACGCAGTGGGCCTACACCGGCTACTTCACCACCGCCGGTGCGCGGGTCAACCCGCACGCCTACGCCGCCTTCACCGACGGCTCGGCCAACTGGATGCGCTTTCGTCACCCGATCGCGCATGACGGCGTGACAGCGGCCATTCTGGATGCCATGCACAACAACGACCTGCTGCGCAACCTCGACCGCTACACCCTGTGGGTCGACGATGCGCCGGGCAACGTGAGGCTCGGCTTCCAGATCGCCGGCAGCGTGCTGCGGGTGGAATCGATGACCCGCGCCGACAACCCGAATGGCCAGCAGTTCTTTGCCGTCAACCAGAACCCAGGCTTCGGGGACGCGTTCAGCTACGGGCAGGTGGTGAGTTTCGAGATCACCGCGGTGGCGGGCCGCACCGGCGCGCAGACCTACAACGACTTCACCCACTACACCATCGGCTACGGTTGGAGCTCGAAGTACGGTGACCCGCGCCTGCAATCGGCCGGCAAGGCGTCGACCAGCCAGCTCTTCTCGGACTCCGGGGCCTACTCCAACCTGGAGAAGAACGCCGTCTTCACGCAGCCCATGGTGACCATCCACAAGGAAGACATGATCGATGACTTCATCGTCGGCCACCATCTCTTCCACGGGCTGGACCCGAAGGTGCGTGCCACCACCGCATTCGGCGCGGTGAAGATCGGCAGCACCACCTGCGGCACCTGCCACTTCCGTGATGGCCGCGGCTCGGCGCCGGTCAACATCCCCGGCAAGGGCATGCGCCTGCCGCCGCCCATCTACGGCACCAAGCTGCTCGAGTCCATCGTCGGCCGCACGGCAGGCTTCACCTGGGATGGCTCGCAGCCCACGGTGGCCGCGCAGGTGAACAACGCGCTGGTGGTCGACCATGGTGTACAGCCGTCCTCATTGCCCGGCCGTGTGGTCGACCTGCTCGTGAAGTACACCGAGGCGCTGACCGTGCCGAGCCGCAACCCGAACAGCTACGACACGCCCGGGGTCGAAGAAGGCGACAGGCTCTTCAACCAAGCCGGCTGCGGCGGCTGCCACACGCCCGTGCAGCGCACCAGCCCCACGGCCGAGACGCACCTGCGCAACCTGGTGCTGCGCCCCTACACCGACATGAAGGTGTGGAACGTGAACGGCGGCAACTTCCGCACTGCGCCGCTGTGGGGTCTGGGGCACAACCTGGAGATCCTGCGCCGCAACGGCCGTGCCGAGCTCTACATGCACGACGGCTCGGCCACCAGCATCGACGCGGCGATCCAGAAACACACCGGTGACGCCGCCGCGGCGAGGGCCTCCTACAACGCCCTCACGCCGCAGCAGCGCGAGAACGTGGTGAAGTTCGTCGAGACGCTTTAAGGTCTGCCAACCCTCGGGCCACCCTTCGCAATGCGAAGGGTGGCTCTTTTCCTTTTTGTCGCGGCCGGTCCTTGGCATTCGCAGTCTGTCGCCGTCCAAGACGGGTTCATCGCAATGGTTGCCCGCAACGGGATCGCAGCAGCTAAGGTGCGCGGCGTTCGCACCGGCAGCGCGAGCCAGCAAACGTCAACTGTGAAGGAAACCTGTGCCCAAGCTCCAAAGATTCGGTGGCATTGCCGCCCTTGCCGCCGCCGCCACCTTCGTGGTCGGGTTCTGGCTCTACTTCACGTTGCTGATTCCCGCCAAGTACGGGTCGCTGAAGATTGATCCGGTCCAGCACGCGGCCTTTCTGGTCGAACACCGCGCCACCCTGTATGCGTGGAACCTGGTCATCTACGTCGTCTTCGGCGTGCTGCTGGTGATCCTGGCGCTGGCACTCCATGAGCGACTGAAACCGGCTTCTCCTGCGTTGACGCAGGTGGCCACGGCTTTTGGCCTCATCTGGGCCACTCTGGTGATTGCCGCCGGCATGGTCGCGAACATCGGCGCTGGCGTGGTTGTCGAGCTCTACGCTGCCAACCCTGCACAGGCGGCGCTGGTCTGGCTGAACTACAACGTCATCCTCAATGGCCTGGGGGGCGGCAATGAGATCGTCGGCGGCCTGTGGCTGTTGCTCATCAGCCTGGCCGTCTCGCGCTCCGGCGGGTTGCCCAAAGCGCTCGGCTACTTCGGAGGGCTTGTGAGCATGGCGGGTCTTCTCACCACCATTCCCCCGCTGAAGGAGCTGGGCGAGGCCTTTGGGCTGGGGGTGATTGTTTGGTTCGTGTGGCTGGGGATTGTGCTGCTGCGTCTGCGCCCACCCGCTCAATGAATCTCAGCGTGCATGCAGCGTCGTGCGCACCGGCATCAGCAGCTGGCTCACCTGTCGGTCATCGTGGCGCTGGCCGGGGATGGCATCGCTGTTCGCGAACGCGTCGCTGAACTGCCCGGTGCCCATCGCAAAGCCGCTGCCTGGCAGCCAGTCTTCGAGCAGGGCGCGCCAGGCCTGTGGCACACCGGCCACGCTGCCGTCGTAAGGCATGCTGGCGTAGTAGCCAGGCACAAACTCTTTCAAAGACACCATCGCCGGCGCATCGCGCAGGGCTTGGCGTGCCTGATCGGCCTGGTGCTCGGGGATGACGGCACACACGTCGTAGCGGCATTGCTCCGGGGCGGTAAGTGCGGGGTCGTCCAGGCCGTTGCCCATCCAACCAGAGGGTTCTATGCCGATGCTGCGCACCCAGGGCACGAAGCTCGCCCAAGTGGGTGCCACGGTTTGCTGATAGTTGCCGCGCACGCGGCGGTAAAGCAGCAAACGGCGCGGCTGCTTCACCACGCTCACCGGCCCGTGCGGCAGCTCGGGCAAGCGTGGCAAGTCGCCCACGGTCCACTGGCGCCAGCCGCCACGCTTCCAGTCGCCCGCGCTCATGCCGTAGGTCTGGCGGAAGGCGCGCGCCAGGGTTTCGCCACTGGCGAAGCCGGTGGCAATCGCCACGTGCTCGATGGGCTCATCGGAGGCGAGTCGCAGGCGCCCGGCCGCCAGCTCGATGCGGCGGCGGCGCACGAAGTCGTAGGGCGTTTCACCCATCTTGCTGCGAAACACCCGCAGGAAGTGAAAGGGCGAGTACGCCGCCAGCGCGGCCAGGGATTCGAGCTCCAGCGGCGCGGCCACATGGCCGTCGATGTGGTCCATCACCCGGTTGAGCCGGGTCTCGACAAAACTCAGCTCAAGGTCTTGCATGGCTGACGAGTCTCAAAAATGGTGGTCTCCCAGGGGCGCAAGGGGAACCCAACCCCCACCCGATGTCAATGCGGTTTGCCCGATCAGGGTTTGCGCGCGCAGATGCGCAATCTCTGCAAGGCGGTGTTTGTTCGAAAGGAAAACAATTCCGGATCGCCCGGGCAGAACACGCAGCAGACGTGGCTCTCAGGAATCCGGTGCGACGTACCGTTCCAACAACTGGAGACTGACATGCTGAATTTTTCAAGAAAGCGCCGATGGGCCTTGGCTCTCGCGCTGGCCGCGGCCTTGGGTGCCTGCGGTGGTGGCGATCGCGACACGGGGGATGCCGCCGCCCAGGCCAGCGGCGCCCCCTCGGAACGCGCCCATGCAGCGCCTGCCGCCACGGCGCGCAACCTGCCCGCGGGCAACAAGATCCGCTTCATGGTCGGCCAGACCTCGCCAGACATCACCGCCTTTCGCAACACCGTGTTGCAAGACAGCGGCTTCCTGCGCCCGACCGGTGTCACGCTTTACACCCACATCAGCACCGGTTGCAACGGCTTGTCGGGCCGCTGCGATCTCGGCTTCAGCGGCAACGTGGTGGACTTCAATGCCACGCTGGCCGAGAACCCCGGCGCCTCGCTGGCGGTGGGGCTGTTTCTCGCCGATGGCGGTAGCAACCAGCCGCTGCGCGCCTTGCTCGGCCGTGCCTTGTCGGAACAGGTCGCAGCGCAGCACGGTTACCCCGGCCCGCAGACCGACCTGACCGACGACGTGGTCAACGGCTACCGCGCGCGCCTGGACACGCTGCTCAACTACCTCAAGAACACCGGCCGCCCGGTGTTCCTGCGCTTCGGCTATGAGTTCGACGGCCCGTGGAACCGCTACAGCCGTGGCCACTTCAAGGAAGCCTTTCGCTACGCCAAGGCCCGCGTCGACGCGCTCGGCGCCAGCAACGTGGCGATGGTGTGGCAGTCGGCCACCTACCCGACCGATGGCGACCCCGCTTTCGCGCAAGACTTCGGCAACCCCAACCACCTCAGCGACTGGTACCCCGGCGACGACGTGGTCGACTGGGTGGGCATGAGCAACTTCTTGTTCGACGCCAGCTTCCGCACCCGCCAGTACACCTGCCGCGGCGTGGCCTCACCGCACGTGAGCAACAACCCGAACACGCTCTACGACAACATGGTGAACTTTGCCCGTGCGCGGGCCAAGCCGGTGATGGTTGCCGAGGCCACCCCGGTGGGCTACCACCTGCAAAACGTGACCGGCAGCTGCGTGGTCGAGAACAACCCCGTGGCCGTGAGCACCGGGGAAATCCAGCTCTGGTACCAGAACTTCTTCGACTACATCCTCGCCAACAAGGATCAGATTCGCGCAGTCTCGTACATCAACTCCAACTGGGAGGCGATCAAGCAGTTCAACTGCCAGGGTGCGGCCGGCTCGCCCACCTGCACCGACGGCTACTGGGGCAACTCCGCGCTGCAGGCCAACACCGCGATCAAAGATTACGTGAAGAGCCGCCTGGCCGATGCATGCTTCGAGGGCAACAGCGCCAGCTGCGGTTCGGGTGGCGGTGGGGGTGGCGGTGGCGGTATCACCGTGCCTGCTGCACCGAGCGGGCTGGCAGCCACGCAAGCCAGCAGCACGTCGATCGCGCTGAGCTGGGCCGACAACGCCAACAACGAGACCGACTTTGTGCTCCAGCGTGCCGTGGGCACCGGGGCCTGGGCCGACCTCGTCGCGCTGGGCGCCAACGTGCGCAGCTACACCCACGCAGGGCTCAGCGCCGGCACGCGCTACCAGTACCGCGTGGCGGCACGCAACAGCGCCGGGGCATCGGCGTACTCCAACATCGCTGACGTCACGCTCAGCGGTGGTGGAGACGGTGGTGGTGGTGGCGGTGGCGGTGGATCGGGCAGCACGCTGCCTGGCGTGCTGACCAGCACCGCCTTCACCGGCAGCCAGACCTTCAACGTGACGGTCAACACCGCGGGTGCGTACTACTTTGTCGTGAGCTACAGCTCCACGGCCAACTCCAAGCTCGTGGTCACCAGCTTCAACGGCGCCACCGCCCACGCCGCTGTCGACACCGGCAGCGGCAATTCGCAGACCATCGACTTCAACGGCGTGGGCACCGGCGCCAAGACGGTGGTGGTGAACGCCGAGTCGGGTGTCACCGTGACCCGGGTCGAAGCCTTCAAGCGCTGACGTTCCCCGGCCGGCGACCCGTTGCGGCCGCCGGCCTTCTTTTTCTCCAAGGAGATCACCATGAACCGCATCAGCGGGGCGCTGCGCGCCCTGTGCCTCGTCACGTCTGCCGTGCTGGCCTTGCCGGCGGCGCAGGCCGCCAGTTTCGCGCCGGCCGAGGGCAAACTTTTCCTCGTCGGTCAATCCAACCGCGCCGCGTGGGACAACTGGCTCACCATCGGGCAAGAGCCCAACGGCGGCTCGGTCTACTACGAGCTCAAGTCGGCCGCGTTCAACACCGGCATGGGCAGCGTGCCCATCCACCAGGAATTTGCCAACCTCGTCTCCAGCAAGAATGGCAAATTCATCCAGGTGGGCGTGAGCTGGAAAGACAACCCACCTGGCTGGAACGGCGACAACGCCGTGAAGGAGCAGGCCTCGAAGAACGCCACCCAGGCGCTGGCGAACGGCAGCTACCTCAACCTCTTCGACAACCTCATCAACTACATCAACAGCAAGCAGAACACCAAGTTCCTGCTGCGGCTGGACTATGAGGTCTCAACGGCCTTTCACTGCACCGATGCGAGCTGCAACTCGTACAAGGGCGCGTTCAACAGCATCGCTGCCTACATCCGCGCGCGGGCGGCCGCGGGCAACGTGTCTTTCGTGTACCACCCGGTGCGCGGCGAGTTTGCCCAGCTCTACCCGGGTGACGCCAACACCGACTGGATCGGCCTCTCGGTCTTCAACCACGAGCTGTGCCTGCCCATCTACAACCAGACGAGCGCGCTCTACAACGGCACGCCGGGCGTGGGCTTCGACGTGGCCGCCAACAAGTGCAAGGGCTACATCTTGCAGACGGTCAACGGCAACACCAATGCCGCACCGTACAACTTCGACTACGACATGAACGTGCTCGAGATGGTGAAGTTTGCCAAGGACCACGGCAAGCCGATGATCTATTCGGAAGCGTCGCCGATGAACTTCGTGGCCGGGCAAAACGGCAACGGCACCGACTCCGACGCGCTGGCCGCCACCTGGGCCCACCGCTTCTTCGGCCTGATGAACTACAACGGCCCGCTCGCCAACCGTGCTGGCACGCATGACCTGCGCGGTGTCATCAAGGCCGTGGTCTACATGAACCTCGACCTGCGCTACGGGTGGGATGGCTACTACGGGCAGAGCGGGGGGTTTTCCTTTCCCTACGACGACATGTGGTTCAACAACGTGCAGGTGCCGCTGTACAACGAGTACAAGACAGCGTTTTGCAATGGCCTGTCGGCGCACGGTTTCCTGGCGCAGTGCGGCACGGGAGGCGGTGGGGGCCCCACCGTTCCGGGCGCGCCGTCGGCGATGTCGGCCACGCAGGCATCGAGCACCTCGATCGCGCTGAGCTGGAGCGACAACTCGAACAACGAGAACGACTTCTCGATCCAGCGCGCCATCGGCACCGGCGGCTTTGCCGGCCTGGCCACGGTGGGCGCCAACGTGGGCAGCTACACCGACACCGGCCTCAGCGCCGGCACGCGCTACCGCTATCGCGTGGCGGCGCGCAACGGCGCCGGCGTGTCGGCGTTCTCCAACGAGGGCGACGTGACCTTGAGCGGCGGTGGTGGCGGTGGCGGCGGCGGTGGTGGTGAGGTGGGCGGTGGCGGCA
>NZ_JANOCG010000058.1:0-2205 GCF_031412075.1 Rhizobacter sp. | reverse complement strand
AGCTGCCCAAGGACAAAGAAATGGTCATGCCGGGCGACAACGTCAGCATCACCGTGAAGCTGATCAACCCGATCGCCATGGAAGAAGGCCTGCGCTTCGCCATCCGTGAAGGCGGCCGCACCGTCGGCGCCGGCGTCGTGGCAAAGATCTTGGAGTAAGTTTTTTCGCTGTAACAGCCACAGGGGTATAGCTCAATTGGCAGAGCGCTGGTCTCCAAAACCAGAGGTTGTAGGTTCGATTCCTACTGCCCCTGCCACGATTGGGGTGAAGCCCCGGACGTGGCGCGTGTCGAAGGCCCGCACGGAGCGTTTCAATCCGGCGGGCTTTGCTGCTGAAGGGCAGTCGGTGTTTTGAAGCTGAAGACAAATATGGCCAATCCGCAAATCGAAACTGTTTCCACTGGTGCTGACAAGGCCAAGCTGGCCGTGGCCGGCATCTTGGTGGTCGCTGCCGTGGCGGCGTTCTACATGCTCGGCAAGCAAGACATGTGGTTGCGCGTGGTCGCGTTGCTGGTGTTGCTGGCGATGGCCGTGGTGACCTTCTTTGTCTCCGAACCGGGCAAGCAGTTGATCGCTTTTGGTCGCGATTCCGCCCGCGAAGTGCGCAAGGTGGTGTGGCCCACGCGCAAGGAAGCCGGCCAGATGACGCTCTACGTGTTTGCGTTTGTGGTCGTGATGGCCTTGTTCTTGTGGTTGACCGACAAGACCCTTGAGTGGGTGTTCTACGACCTGATTCTTGGCTGGAGGTAAGCCTGATGAGCGAACAAACCGCAAGCGGCGACGTGAGCGCCGCCGCCTCGCAGGCGCCGGCCACCAACAAGCGCTGGTACGTCGTTCACGCCTACTCGGGCATGGAGAAGGCTGTCGAGCGCAACCTGCGTGAGCGCATCGACCGCTCGGGCATGCAAGAGAAGTTCGGCCGCATCCTGGTGCCGATGGAAGAGGTTGTCGAGCTCAAGAATGGCAAGAAGGCCGTGACTGAGCGCCGCTTCTTCCCCGGCTACGTGCTGGTCGAGATGGAAATGGCCGACGACACCTGGCACCTGGTGAAGCACACCAGCAAGGTGACCGGTTTTGTGGGTGGCGCGAAGAACCGCCCCTCGCCGATCTCGGAAGCTGAGGTGATGAAGATCGTCACCCAGATGCAAGAGGGTGTGGAGAAGCCGCGCCCCAAGGTCGAGTGGTCGGTGGGCGAGTTGGTGCGTGTCAAGGAAGGCCCGTTCACGGACTTCAATGGCGCTGTGGAAGACGTCAACTACGACAAGTCGAAGGTGCGCGTGTCAGTCACCATCTTCGGCCGTGCCACGCCGGTGGAACTCGACTTCTCGCAGGTCGAAAAGATTTAGCTTGAATGGCGGCTGGGCGCTCACGCGCCGAAGCCATTCCGTTGCTGCCGGTGACGAGACACCGGCAAGAGGAGCCAAGGTAACCAGTCCTTGGCGTTTGTACTCAGGGCCCGCTGTTGTTTGCGGGTCTGTTTGGAGAGAAATATGGCAAAGAAAATTGTCGGCTTCATCAAGCTGCAAGTCCCGGCCGGCAAGGCCAACCCGTCGCCCCCGATCGGCCCGGCGCTCGGTCAGCGCGGTCTGAACATCATGGAGTTCTGCAAGGCGTTCAACGCCCAGACCCAAGGCATGGAACCCGGCCTCGTGCTGCCTGTGGTTATCACCGGTTTTGCGGACTAGTCGTTCACCTTCGTGCTCAAGAGCCCGCCCGCATCGGTGCTCATCAAGAAGACGCTGAAGCTCGACAAGGGATCGGCCAAGCCGCACACCGACAAGGTGGGCAAGTTGACCCGCGCACAAGCCGAAGAAATCGCCAAGATCAAGATCAAGGACCTCACCGGTGCCGATCTTGACGCCGCCGTCCGCACGATCGCTGGTACCGCCCGCTCGATGGGCGTCACTGTGGAAGGGGTCTGAACATGGCCAAGTTGACCAAACGCCAAAAGGCGCTCGCCGGCAAGGTGGAGAGCACCAAGCTGTACGCGCTCGACAACGCGATCACCATCGTCAAGTCGTGTGCCACCGCCAAGTTCGATGAATCCATCGACGTGGCCGTGCAGCTCGGCATCGACGCCAAGAAGTCTGACCAGGTCGTGCGTGGCGCCGTCGTGCTGCCCAACGGCACTGGCAAGACCAAGCGTGTCGCCGTGTTCGCCCAAGGCGCCAAGGCCGAAGAAGCCAAGGCCGCCGGTGCCGACATC
>NZ_JANOCG010000057.1:0-3334 GCF_031412075.1 Rhizobacter sp. | reverse complement strand
TTCTCCGGCCGCACGGGTGGCGGAAGCGCTGGCCTGCTCACCGGCAAGCTGGGCGTGCTCGGCGCGGTGGCTGGCAATGTGAAGCGCAATGAAGCGTCAACCACCTTATTGCTGATCGACAACCGTTCGGGCGTGCAGATTGCGGCGGCCGAAGGCACGGCCGGCAACTTCGACTTCGGCCTGTTCGGTGCAGCCTTCACCGGCGGCCTGGCCGGTGGTGGCGGCGGTTATGCCAACACGCCGCAAGGCAAGGTGGTGGTGGCCGCGTTTGCCGACTCGTTCAACCAGATGGTCAAGTCCCTGCGCAGCTACAAGGCGCAAACCGTCAAGGGTGGCCTGGGCACGGGTGGCCGGCTGGGCGTGGATGGTGGCAGCACGCCGGCATCCAAAGAGATCAAGAAGTAAGCGACAGATCGCTCACGCATCAGGCCGCGCTTCGCCAGAGGCGCGGCCTTTTTCATGCACCGTGCTTGTCGCTCCGGCTCACATCGGCTGCGCCGACATGAGCCTGCACCGCAAACATGTCGCTATGCGCCATGTTTATCAGCTTCGGAGGTGAAACTGTCGGCGTAGAACTCATCTGCTGGCAGCCCACACAGCGCTACAAAATCGCGCTGTGCAGAGTCCACCATGATGGGCGCGCCGCAGGCGTACACCTGGTGGCGCGAAAGATCAGGCAGGTCGTTCATCACCACCTGGTGGACGAAGCCGGTGCGGCCTGTCCAGCCGTCTTGCGGCAACGGCTCTGAGAGCACCGGCACATAGCGCAAGTTCGGCAGAGTGCGAGCGGCCTCCACGCACCAGTCGTGCATGTAGAGATCGGCGAGGCTGCGGCAGCCCCAATACAAGACGGTGGGCCGGGTGATGCCCTTGAAGCGCATGTGCTCGACGATGGCTTTCACCGGCGCGAAGCCGGTGCCGCTGGCCAGCAACACGATGGGTTTGTCGCTGTCTTCGCGCAGGAAGAAGCTGCCGAACGGGCCTTCCAGCCGAAGGATTTCCTTCGCTTTCATGGCGCCGAACACGTGGTCGGTGAACACGCCGCCCGGCATGTGCCGGATGTGCAGCTCGATGCCCGGCTTGTCGCCCTGCGTGCTGGGCGCATTCGCCATGCTGTAGCTGCGGCGGTGTCCATCCTTCAGGATGAACTCGATGTACTGCCCGGCGCGGTATTGCAGCGCGTCGTTGGCTGGCAGCTGCAGCTCCAGCACGGCCACGTCGTGGCTCGGTTTGCTGATTGTCGTCACGCGGCAAGGCATCTTGCGCACGGCAAACTCGCCCGCACCGGCCACGGTGCGCGCTTCGAGTACCACGTCGGTCTGCGGCGCGGCGCGGCAGGTGAGGGTGAAACCCGCTTCTTCTTCGGCGGGGCTCAGGGCCTTGGCCTGATGGGTGCCGTGGATCACGCGGCCTTCGAGCAGCTTGCACTTGCACGAGCCGCAAGCGCCGTCGCGGCAACCGTAGGGCAGGCCCACACCCTGGCGGATGGCAGCCGCGAGGATGGGCTCGTCGCGGTCGACGGAGAAACTCACGCCGCTGGGCAGCACGGTCACGGTGAACGTCATCGGATAACCTCGGTCAGCACTTTCACAAATCAGCCGGCAATTTTGCCCGCTCGTTCCATGACCCTTCAGGCCAGCCTGCCTACACGTTTCAAACGCCCCACTTTGTTGATCGTCGGTTGTGGCGATGTGGGGATGCGCGTGGTGCGCTTGCTGCATGGCCGTTGGCGCCTGCTCGCGCTCACGTCGAGCCCGCAACGTGCGCCGGTTTTGCGTGAGGCCGGTGTGGTGCCGTTGATCGGCAACCTGGATCAGCCTGCAACCCTCGCGCGCCTGGCCGGCATGGCCGATGCGGTATTGCATCTCGCACCACCTCCTGGCCAGGGCGAGAGCGACACGCGCACCCAGAACCTGCTGCATGCGCTCGCGCGCAAGAGCCGCGTGCGCCGCATCGTCTACGCCAGCACCAGCGGGGTGTATGGCGACGCACAAGGCGCGCGCTTCGACGAAACCCGTGCCGTCAATCCGGCCACCGACCGCGCACGCCGCCGCGTGGACGCCGAGGCGCGTGTGCGCTGGTACGGCCGCGCGCTGGGTGCGAGTATCAGCGTCTTGCGCATCCCCGGCATCTATGCGGGCGACCGCATCGGGGGGCACCCGCGCGAGCGCCTGGCCCGAGGCACGCCGGTGCTCGCGGCCGATGACGACGTCTTCACCAACCACATCCATGCCGATGACCTCGCCCGCGCCTGCGTAGCGGCGTTGCACCGCGGCCTGCCGCAGCGTGTGTTCCACACGAGCGACGACACGGAGCTGAAGATGGCTGATTACTTTGAGTTGGCGGCCGATCTCTGCGGCTTGCCTCGCCCCCCCCGCATTTCCAGGCAGCAGGCGGGCGAGCAGATGTCGGCGGTGCAGCTGTCGTTCATGAGCGAGTCACGCCGGCTCGACAACACCCGCCTGAAGCGTGAGCTGCGACTCAAGCTGCACTACCCGACGGTGAACGAAGGGCTGCTCGCCTGACGCTCAACGTCGGCGGTTGAAGGGCGCCTGCCCGCGCCAGTAGCGGATGGTCAAGAAGCCGCCGATCATGCCGCCCAGGTGGGCCAGCGAGCCCAGACCACCGGCCAGGCCCAGCACCAGCGAGATGGCGCCGAACACGGCCACGAACACCTTCATCTTCATCGGGATCGGCGGGAACAGCGGCATGATGGTGCGATCGGGGAAGTACATCGCCGCGGCCATCAACAAGGCATAGATTGAACCCGAGGCGCCGACCAGGCTGTTGGCGCCCATGCCGGGCAGGGCAGTTGCCACCATGAACGTGATGCCGCCGAAGATGGCACCGATTGCCAGAAAGCTCAGGTAGCGCTTGCGGCCCCACATCACCTCCAGTTCAGCGCCAAACATCCACAGGCCCAGCATGTTGAAAAACAGGTGCAGCATATCGCCGTGCAAGAAGGCGTAGGTCAGCGGCTGCCACGGTAGAAAGAAACTGCTTGCCACCGGATAGAGCGCGAACCAGCGCGTGATGGGCAAGATCTGCTGCAGGCAAAACACCGCCGTGCAAGCCAGCATCAGGAATTGTGTGATCGGTGGAATCGGCGGCATGCGGCGGGGGCGAGAGAATAAAGCCGCAAGCGTACCCGGTTTGACCCAAGCGACCGGTGGCCTGTGGCAAAATCGCGGCCTCTGCTGCACCGGCCTCGGTGGCGAAATTGGTAGACGCGCGGGACTCAAAATCCCGTTCCGCAAGGAGTGTCGGTTCGATTCCGACCCGAGGCACCACCCCTTCTTCTGCACCTGCTCCATGGCCCTGCCACAATCCGGGC
>NZ_JANOCG010000056.1:0-11302 GCF_031412075.1 Rhizobacter sp. | reverse complement strand
GGCTTCGGCGACCGCCGCAAGGCCATGCTCGAAGACATCGCCATCCTGACCGGCGGCAAGGTCATCGCAGAAGAAGTCGGCCTGACGCTCGAGAAGGTCACCTTGGCCGACCTCGGCCAAGCCAAGCGCGTTGAAGTGGGCAAGGAAAACACCATCATCATCGACGGTGCTGGTGCCACTGCCGACATCGAATCGCGCGTCAAGCAAGTGCGCGTGCAGATCGAAGAAGCCACCTCCGATTACGACCGCGAAAAGCTGCAAGAGCGCGTGGCCAAGCTGGCTGGCGGTGTGGCGGTCATCAAGGTCGGTGCTGCCACCGAAGTCGAGATGAAGGAAAAGAAGGCCCGCGTTGAAGACGCACTGCACGCTACCCGCGCTGCTGTGGAAGAGGGCATCGTGGCCGGTGGTGGCGTGGCGCTGCTGCGCGCCCGCCAGGCCGCTGGTGTGATCAAGGGTGACAACCCCGATCAAGACGCTGGCATCAAGCTGGTGTTGAAGGCCATCGAAGCGCCGCTGCGCGAGATCGTCGCCAACGCCGGTGGCGAGCCGAGCGTGGTGGTCAACGCCATCCTGGGTGGCAAGGGCAACTACGGCTTCAACGCTGCCAACGACACCTATGGCGACATGATCGAAATGGGCATCCTGGACCCGACGAAGGTGACCCGCACTGCGCTGCAAAACGCAGCATCGGTGTCGTCACTGATGCTGACGACCGAAGCCATGGTCGCTGAGTCCCCCAAGGACGAAGCTCCCTCGGGCGGCGGTATGGGTGGCATGGGCGGGATGGGCGGCATGGGCATGGACATGTAAGTCCAAGCCGCTGCGGGCCAGACTGGCCTTCCGCGAAAGGGCTGCTTCGGCAGCCCTTTTTCTTTGGTCGTTCAGTGGGTTGTTTAACTGGCCGTTCATCAGGTTGTTCAGCTGTTCTTCGGCAGCAGAAGCCGCGCGGCTCGCCTGCGCACGTGTTGCCGGCACGCACAGGTCAATGCGTCGCAGGTTGGCCACGTTGTCATACGGCGCGCTCTCGAAGCGCACCCGCAAGCCGGTCCCCAGCACCTGCACGATCAGGTCGGGCCGTTGCTCGATGGCCGACCGGCCCTCGGCCACATGCTGAAAGCGGAACAGGTAGTTGCCCTGTTCGTCCGTCATCGCCTGGCCCAGATGCTCGCGCCCGCCGCCGCCGGTGTAAGGCGCTCCGTCATGGCGCTCGGCCGGCGATCGTGTGTAGCGTTGAAAGCGCAGCAGCAGGCCGGGCGCCGGCTCGACCTGGTAACGCTGGCGCACCGCCATGTCGCGGATGTTGGCGATCGCCGCCAGCTCGGTGTGCGCCAACCGCCCGATGCCGGCCTGCATCGGCAAGGCCTTGAACGGCACACGTTTCACGGTGGTCTGCAAAGCACTCACCGCGTCGTCTTGCGACGCCATGGCGTCGATGTCGGCTGCGCTCAGCGCATGAGACTGGAACAGCAACCCCACCGCCACATTGGGCAGCCCGCTGGGGATGACCAGCGGCGTGAGCTCGGGTGTTGCATCGAGCCGCGCGCGCAGGCGCTCGGGGTAGAGCTTTTCGACCACCTTCAGCAGCTGCGGGCAACGTGTGCACACCGCGACCAAGTCGAAAGGCGGATCGACCACGAGGTAGTCGTCGCGGCCGGGGTTGAAAAGGCAGGCGCCGGTGTAGGTTTTGACGTTGCCGTAGACCACATGGTCGGCCTGGCTGGCGGGCAGCGAGCAGGCGATCACCAGGTCGTCGAAATGATCGTCCAGGCCGCCATCGTTCGACGCGATCTCGGCGCGCAGCAAGCCATCGGCGACCGTGGGCAAGCCGATGCGTTGCGCCGAGTCGCGCCAGGCTTGGCGGGTGGGCTGGTGCTGCACTTGCAACGACCACTGCGAGCCGGTGACCACGACGGTCGTGCCGACGGTTCCGTCGTGCACCCCGTTGCCGGTGGCTGCCCCGCTGACGATGAAACGCTGTGCATACGCGGCGTTGCGGCTCTTGACTCGCAACGTCCAGCTTCCCTGCATGGTGATGGCCATGGTCGACTCTCCTGAAGATACCCAGGGCCTCCCTGCCTGATGACAAAGCGGGAACCCTTTGTGAGCGCAGTGTTGCTGCGAGGCGAGACGGAGTCCTTGAGCGACCTGAAAGGTTCTGAAACGCATGCGTGGGCCCACGGTTTGACAAGGCCCCGGCTCGCCTCAAAATAGCGCATGCCGATTGCACCGCTGCTCCAGCGCTTTGTCGACGACGAGCTCAGGCGCTCGGCTGACCTCATCTCTCGCACCCTGGTCAGCACGCTGGAGCAACTGCGGCAACCGCGCGACCACCTGCTCACCGCCAGTGAACGCAAGCACTACTTCGACCTGGTGCAGGTGCTGCAGCAGAACCAGGCGCTCTACCAACGCAGCTTCACCGATTCGCTGGCCAAGCTGGTGCAGGCCGAACTGGCGCCGCAAGCTCAAGCCGCTCAACCCGCCGGTGCGGCCCTGAGCCTGGGCGGGCTGGAGCTGATGGACGAGAACCGGGTCGAGTCCGACATCGAGATCTCGCGCGCCATTCAGCAGATCGACACCGGCGCCGAATGGGAGCTGCGCGAGCTGCAGACCTTCACCTCCACGCTGCGCGGCCAGGCCCACGTGACGGCCGAGTCCAACCCGCTGCGCCCGCAGTCATATGCGCGTGCCTTGTGGCTGGCCGCCGCGGCGCTGCCGGTAGCACCCGTGCAACAGGTGATCTTGCTGCGCGTGTCGGCCACCGTGATGGCTGGCCTGCTGCGCATGGCGTTTGCCGCCGCCAGCACCCGGCTCGAATCACAAGGCGTGACACCGGGCATCTACCGCACCGTGGTCATCGCACCCGGTTCGGGCCTGCGCGAAGAACCACCCGAGATGGACGTCACACGCCCGGGCGCACTCGACGGCCTGATGCGCAGCATGCCCGGCGGCGACACCGGCCCCGGCGGCAGCTCTGACGGCAAACGGCGCGCCCTGCCTACCGCCAGCCCCGCACTCGAGCAAGCCTTGCTGCGCGTCGAAGAGCTGCTGCGCCGCATGCCAGCCGCCGTGTCGGCCGGTGCCAGCCCGGAAGCACCTCGCCTGGCCCAGCACCGTGTTGCGCTGATGGCCACCACCGGTGAAACCGTTGACCGCCAGATCATCGAGCTGCTGTCGCGCCTGTTCGAAAGCATCTTGTCCGACCGCGCCCTGCCCGCCGGTCTGCACGCGGTGATTGCCCGGCTGCAGGTGTCGGCGCTGCGCATTGCGTTGCTTGACCCGAGCATGCTCGACGCCTACGACCACCCGGTGTGGGTGCTGATGGATCGCATCGTCAGTGCCACCACGGCCTACCCACACGCGAGCGACCCTCGCCTGGCTGCGCTGCTGAAGTTCTGCGAAACGCTGGTGGGCGACATGGTCGCCGAAGCGGTGCAAGACAGCGCGCTCTATCGCCGCGCCATGGCGCGCCTCGACACATTCCTCGGCGAACAGCTCCAGCAGCAGCAGCTTGCAGCGCAGACCACCATCGACGCCTTGATGCAAGCCGAGCAGGCCGAGCTGATGCAGTGCAACCTGTCGGCCCGGCTGGTCGAGCAGATGGTCCACATCCAGGTCAGCAGCGCGATCCGTCGCTTCGTCACCGTGAGCTGGGCCCGCGTGCTGACCGAGTCGGTGCTGCACTTTGGCGACCAGAGCCCGCAGACCGCGGGTTTCCTCAAGACAGTCGACGAGCTGCTGTGGAGCCTGAAGCCGCCCAGCCACCCGCAAAGCCGGCAGCGCCTCGTCGCGCTGCTGCCGCCCATGTTGCAACGCCTGCACGACGGCATGGCCTTGATCGACATGCCCGCGCCCGAGCAGCAAAGTGTGCTCGACGACCTGATGAAGCTGCACTCCGACGCCCTGCGCCCAGGTTCGCAGAGCGCACCCGCATCCCCCGAAGAAAAACTCTCGCCCGAAGAGATCGTGCGGCGCATGCGCGAAGAAGTGGCGCTCGAGCCCGAGCCGCTCGATGGCCCCGGCTTCAGCGACTCGCTGATCGACCTGTCCTCGATGGAAACCGTACCCGCCGCGCTGATGAACACGCCAGCCGCTGAACCCGGCAGCGACCCACTCGCTTGGGTCAAGCACATGGCCGTGGGCGAGCGCTACCGCGTGTTTTTGCATGGCGCGTGGACGCATGCGCAGCTGTTGTGGCGCAGTGAGCAGGATCAGTTCTTCCTGTTCGCCGGCGAGACCCCACAACGCACCCACTCGGTCAGCCGGCGTGCGCTGGTGCGATTACGCGGCGCCGAATTGCTGGGCCCCTTGCATGCGCACTCGCTGATCCAGCGTGCCGTCGACGGCATGTTGCGCAACCTGGCGCGGCCGATCTGACAAAGGTCAGCGGCGTGGTTCGTGGCAGATGTCACGGCCCGCTGGTCGAGGCCTGACACCCAAGCAACACGCGCCCCTCACACAACATGCAAGTGGCGTGAACTCATTCACACGCACGTCGATTACACAGGCCAATGCCGGGTATTGATCACTGACAAGCGAGCGGTGCACTTCCATACTCCGCCTCACTGCACAAGGGTGCAACTTGCAGCCAAGACGCTCTCAGCGGAGACCCTCATGAACCGAGACACCTCAGCGACCACCACCACCGCACGCGTTTTCAACGCGCTGATGCGCGCTCTGGCTCCCGCTGAAGAACTGAGTGTCGAAGCCGAATTGCAGCAGCACTTCCCGTTCACTCGCCTGGGCGAGGACACCTCGCGCCAAGCCCGCCTGCGCATGCCGACCACGGCTCCCGGTTCGCTCTAGGCCGCGAGCGGCTGCCTCGCCGCTCCTGCACTCCCTGAAAAAACACGCCCTCGCCCGGCGGTATCGCGCCGCACCGCGTCACGCCGCACGACGGGGGAAATAGCTTTATTGCACAGCCGTCCAGGCTGTCACGAAACGCGTGTGATACTCGCGGAAATTTCGCAGGCCAACCCAGCCGACGAAGTTTCATCGCCGCAACACCCATCCCTGAGCGCGGCCCGATGATGGCACCATTCCTGCGATCCGTTCTGATGATCGGGCCGTTCGGAATATGGTTGAGCAGACGCGGAATATACCAATATAGATGGAAACCCTCATATTGTTGGTAACCGGCGCATTGTCCGGTTTGATAGCGGGGTTGGTCGGCTTGGCAGGCGGTATTGTCGTGGTACCTGTTCTGACTTGGCTTTATGGCAGTGCAGCCTTGCACGATGCCATCGTCATTTCATGGTTTTCCGTGCTTTTCAATTCAATCGGTGCGGCGGCAAAACAATATCGAATCCGCACGCCCGAAGAGCGCAGCGAAATCATCGCCAGCTCCCGCTTCTATGTACTTGGCGCGGTGATCGTCACGCCGGTGGTGGCACTCACGCTCAATGGCGCCCGTCACCTCGTCACCCCGTCCTTGGTGGCCGTGCTGCAGCTGGGACTGGCCGCCGTGATGTTGTGGCCGGTGGCCGAATCCAACGGCGAGCGGGCTTCCAACAAGGTGCTCGATCTGTGCTTCGGCGGCTTGATTGGTGGTGTCTCCACCTTGATCGGCGTCGGAGGAGGCACTTACACCATTGCTTATTTTGTCTACGCGGTGAAGCGTAAATTCCAGGACGCCATTGCCACCGCCAACATGACGGGCTTGATCATTGGCGCCCTGTCGGTGGCAGGCTATCTGATTTCGTTGGCTTTTATGGATCCGAGCACCGACACCCAACAACCCAGCCCGATTTCCAAAGTGGGCATGGTGATATTGATCGTCAGCGGCGTCATATTTTCTTCGCTGGGCGTTCGTTTGTCGAGAAAGCTTCCCACCAAGGTACTGCGGAAGATTCTCGTGGTGGCGCTGATGATTTCAGCAATCCGTCTGTTGATGACCTGACGATCGGACAAGGGGTTGGCTTTCAACCCCTTGCATATTCCGGTATCGATTACCGACTCAACGCCCTCTCGATCTCGGCCGCCACCAATTTCGGGCGTTCATGCACGATCCAGTGCGTGGCGCCGGGAACCCGGGTTAATGTCATGTGGGGCACAAAAGCCTCCAGCCCATCCAGCAGACTGGCTGGCAAAGCCACATCCCCCTCGCCCCAAACCACATGGGTCGGCAGCCGAACGGTCACAAATTCGGGCGGGAAACTCAGGCCCATGACGGGGGAATCGGGCACGGTGGGTGGGCGAAGCGGGGACGCACGGTAATAGTTCAGAGCGCCCGTGAGGCCCGCGCGCCAGACTGCGCGGTACTGGTCTTTCACCGCCTCGGTGAGCCAGCCGGTGTCGCCCATGCCCGCCAGAAGCGGCCACATGCGGGCAAAGTCGTTCCCGCTGAGCTGGGCCTCAGCGTCCGGGCGGCACAAGAAGTTCATGTAAGCGCTTGCGGCCTGCTGCTCGGGGCTGGTTTGCAGCTCACGCAAGAAGATCGCGGGGTGCGGTGAGTTGATGATCACCAGGCGCTTCATCACTTCAGGGTGCTGGGCCGCCAGGTTCCAGGCCACCGCGCCGCCCCAATCGTGGGCAATCAGGGCTTCGAGCGGGCCGCCGACCTGCTGCTCGATCAAGGCCATCAGGTCGGCCATCAGGTGCTTGACACGGTAGGCCTGCACCTCGGCAGGTGCCGACGACTGCTCGAAGCCGCGCAGGTTGGGCGCGATGCAGCGGTAGCGGTCGCCGAAATGCGCGAGCATCTCGTCCCACACGAACGCCGCTTCCGGGAAGCCGTGCAGGAACACCAACACCGGCGCGCCCTTCGGGCCGGACACGCGGCAATGCAGACGGATGCCATGCGGCAACTCGGCAAAGAGGGTTTCATTCATTTGTTGTGCACCCAGTCATGCAGCACGCAGGCTGCGTCTCCCACACCCGACTTCTTCAGCGCCGAAAACAACGAGATGCTCACGTCGGCTTCATCGGTGGTCACTTCGCCCAGCACCGCCTGCGCGGTGGCCAGCGCTTCGTTGGCTTCACTGCGGTTGAGCTTGTCGGCCTTGGTCAGCAACACCAGCAGCTTGACCGCGCCGTTGCCCACACGCGGCGAGACAAACTCGAGCAAGCGGCGGTCGAGGTCGGTGAACCCGAGACGCGAATCGACCATCAGCACCACGCCGCTCAACCCACGGCGGATCTCCAGGTAGTCGGCCATCACCTTCTGCCAACGCAGCTTGGCGCCCTTGGCCACGGCTGCGTAGCCATAACCCGGCAGGTCGGCAAACAAGGCATCGGGCGCGAGCTTGGGGCCCAGCTCGAAGAGGTTGATGTGCTGGGTGCGCCCGGGCGTCTTGGACGCAAAGGCCAGGCGCTTTTGCTGCGTCAGCGTGTTGATGGCGGTGGATTTGCCGGCGTTGGATCGGCCGACGAAGGCAATTTCGGGCAGCTCGGTCTGGGGCACCTGGTCGAGCTGGCTGGCGGTGGTGAGGAAGCGCGCGGTGTGTGTCCAGCCCAGGGCGATCTTTTCTGCGTCGCCGGGCTTGGCGACCGGAAGATTGGAATTGTTTTGCTCGGTCATGCAGGCGCCCAAAGCTGGCATTGTAAAATCGCCGGGTTTTGCACCAAAAAATCACCCAAGCCCATGAAGTCCTTTGCTCTCCTGATGTCGAGTCTGATGCTGGTCGCCACCGCGATGGCGCCGGCCACCGCTGCCGAACCAGCCGCCAAACCCGATCTGGCCAAGGGCCAAACGATTTCCACCAACGTGTGCGGCGCCTGCCACACCGCCGATGGCTCGCGTGGCAGCCCTGCCAACCCCATCATCCAGGGCCAACACCCTGAATACCTGGTCAAACAACTCAGCGAGTTCAAGGCCGGCAAGCGTGTCAACGCGATCATGCAAGGCTTTGCCGCCACGCTGAGTGAGGCCGACATGAAGGACGTGTCCGCGTTCTACGCCTCGAAACAGGCCAAGCCCGGTTTCGCCAAGAGCAAGGACACCGTGGCCCTGGGCGAGAAGATCTACCGCGGTGGCATCGCCGACCGCAACGTGCCGGCTTGCGCTGGCTGCCACGGCCCCACCGGCGCCGGCATCCCCTCGCAGTACCCGCAGTTGCGCGGCCAGCACGCCGATTACACCGAAGCGCAGCTGAAGGCCTTCCGCGACGGCCTCCGCAAGAACAACGTCCAGATGACAGGCGTGGCCGCCAAGATGAACGACAAGGAACTCAAGGCCGTCGCCGATTACATCGCCGGCTTGCGCTGATTTCACTCGCACCCGCACGCGAAGGCCGGTTGTACACCGGCCTTTTTTCATGGCGCGGCAAGATGCCTCGGCCTATAGTGACGGCAGCCCCACTCTGTCCAGCGCCATGCCCTACATCCGCCGCGGCCCCGATGGTTTGATTGAAAGCCTGCACCGCTACGACACCGGCGACATGGAGTTCCTGCCCGAAGGTCACCGCGACCTGATGGCCTTCATCGGCCACAGCGCGGCCAACCCGAACGAGTTCGGCCGGCTCGACGCCGATTTCGTGCGGGTGATCGAAGACGTGATCGACACGCTGATCGTCAAGAACATCATCAACATCACCGACCTGCCCGGCGAGGCGCAGGCCAAGCTCTTTGCCCGAAAGAGCTTTCGCGAGCGTGTGGCGCGCAATTCGCTCAGACTCTTCTCCGACACACAGTTCGGTGCCGTGATCGACGACACGAATTTCGGCGAGTTGCCCTGAACCCTGTGTAAGGTTGCCGGCTCCAACGGCGACCGACGGTCAAGGGCACGCCGCCCCAACGCGCTTCAGGAGTTTCCATGCACTACCGCCAAGACCGTGGTTTCGACCACGGTGTCGCCTCGGACATCACCCCCCAGGCCGTCTACGAACGCCGCCGAGAGTTGCTCAAGCTGCTCGCCCTGGGCGGCAGCGGCGTGGCGCTGGCCGGCTGGGCCGCGCGCGACGCGATGGCGCAAACCGCGCGCCCGGGCAAGCTGGCCGCGCTGCCAGGCATGCGCAGCGGGATCGCCGGGGGTGTGACGATGGACAAGCTCACGTCGCACGCCGACGTGACCAGCTACAACAACTTCTACGAGTTCGGCACCGACAAGGCCGACCCGGCGCGCAATGCCGGCAAGCTGAAGACCCGGCCCTGGACGGTGGCGGTCGAAGGTGAAGTCAAGAAGCCCAAGGTCTACGACCTCGACGAGCTGCTCAAGCTGAGCCCGATGGAAGAGCGCATCTACCGCATGCGCTGTGTCGAAGGCTGGTCGATGGTGATCCCGTGGGTCGGCTATTCGCTCTCCGAGCTGATCAAGCGTGTCGAACCCACCAGCAAGGCCAAGTACGTCGAATTCGTGACGCTGGCCGATGAGAAGCAGATGCCCTTCGTCGGCTCGAACGTGCTCTCCTGGCCCTACGTTGAAGGCCTGCGCATGGACGAAGCGATGAACCCGCTCACGCTGCTGGCGTTTGGCCTGTATGGCGAGGTGTTGCCCAACCAGAACGGCGCACCCCTGCGCCTGACGGTGCCCTGGAAGTACGGCTTCAAGAGCGGCAAGTCGATCGTCAAGATCCGCTTCACCGAGAAGCAGCCGCAGACTTCGTGGAACGTCGCGGCGGCCCGCGAGTACGGCTTCTATTCCAACGTCAACCCGAAGGTCGACCACCCGCGCTGGAGCCAGGCCACCGAGCGGCGCATTGGCGAAGACGGCGTGTTCACCAAGAAGCGCCCCACGCTGATGTTCAACGGCTACGAGGCCCAGGTGGGGCAGCTTTACGCCGGCATGGACCTGGCCAAGTTGTTCTGACCATGTCTGCCGTGCTGTCGCCAACCCACCCTCCAGCTGTCAACACCCGCACCCGATCGCCCTGGCTGCACCCTGCGGCCAAACCCTTGTTGTTTGTGGTGTGCCTGCTGCCGTTCGGGTGGCTGTTGTATGGCGCCTTGGCCAACACGCTGGGCGCCAACCCGGCCGAGGCGCTGATCCGCGCCACCGGCGACTGGACGCTGCGCTTCCTGTGCATCACGCTGGCCGTCACACCGCTGCAGGTGCTCACCGGCCAACCTGCACTGCTGCGCTTTCGGCGCATGCTGGGCCTCTTCGCGTTCTTTTACGTGCTGCTGCACTTCCTGTCGTACGCCTGGCTCGACATGGGCTTCGAGCTGCAAGCCATCGTGGTCGACATCCCCAAGCGGCCGTTCGCGCTGGTCGGCTTTCTCGCCCTCTTGCTGATGGTGCCGCTGGCGGCCACCTCGTTCAACCGCGCCATCAAGGCGCTGGGCGCCAAACGTTGGCAGGCCCTGCACAAGCTGGTCTACGTCATCGTGCTGCTGGGCCTGCTGCACTTCTTCTGGATGCGCGCGGCGAAAAACAACTTCGCTGAAGTGGCGGTTTATGCGGTGGTAATAGCCGCGCTGCTGGGCTGGCGCCTGGTGCACCGGCTGCGCTCAAACGCCTAACGCCGCCGGGCTCGGGGCGAGGCGCGCACGACGGGCCGCGGCACACGCGGCACCGCCGTCATGGCTTCGGCGTTGATCTGCCACTCTGGCAACAAGTGCGCAATGGTGCGGGCGGTGCTTGCGCTCGCTTCCACCAGCAGCATGTCGGGCGCGTCGTCGATCACCTTGGCACCGGCGCGCAACACCACCATGGCCGTGTCCACCCCCGACTCGGCGTGGCGAGGGGTGGTGCCGGCGTAGCGCAAGACATAACGACTCATGGTGTTGAATGATAAGCCTGCGGCTCATTGCGCGAGGCCCGCTCCCTGCGCAAAAGGTGGCAAATCCATGTCGCGCGCGGTTTCCAAGGCCAGCCGGATGATGGCGTCCGAGCGCTCACCATCGCGCGGCAGGGCCAGCGTCTTCGCATCTGCCGCCAGCCGCCGCGCCACGGCGCCCGTGACGGCCGGGCAGGCCATCGAGGTGCCGTCCATCACACCAAAACGGTCGTGGGGAATGCACGAGATCACGCCCACACCCGGCCCCGCCACGTCGATCTCGGGGCCGGTGTTGGAAAAATCGGCGATGAAGCTGTGCTCCTTGCCCATGGGCGGCTGCACCGTCTGTACCTGCATCGCACCCACTGGCCAAAGGCCTTGAAAGCCAAGCGCCGAGACCGACAGCGACAGCGGGTGGCGCGCCGGCCAGGCCACGGCACCGCCGTCGTTGCCGGCAGCGATCACACACACCACGCCCCTGGCGCGCGCGGCCTTGATGGCCTCGCTGGTGGTCTGGTCGCTCGGGCCGCCGCCCAGGCTCAGGTTGAGCAGGTCGCAGCCGTCGGCCACGGCGCGGTCGATCGCCTTGGCGATGGCAAAGCTCGACGCCCCTTGCGCGTTTTTGCCAAACACCCGGTAGGCCCGCAGGC
>NZ_JANOCG010000055.1:0-4106 GCF_031412075.1 Rhizobacter sp. | reverse complement strand
ACGAGATCGAGTACCTGACCGACTGCAACTTCCGCAAGGTGCCCACGCCGCGCAACGAAGAAGAAGAGATGTCGGGCGAGATCTGGTACAGCGTGGGCAAGCATGATGTGTTCCCCGAGACCTTCGAGCCCTTTCTGCTGGGCAACCCCAGCGTGCGCGAGGTGTTCATGAAACACCATGCCGACCTGCTCGACGCGGCTTTCTGGCACGGCCACAAGGAGCGCATCAAGGCAGGCCACGTGCACGACGTGTTTCCGTACGAGCCGGGCAAACGTTTCAAGAACCAGCGACGGGTGCGCGACGGTGTGCCGCCTGCCGGCACCGAGCGCCGGGCCGAGCCCGGGAGCGACAACACCTCGTTTCTCGACAACAGCCTGGCTTGAGGCTTGTCTTGAAGCCTGTTTCAACCGCAAGGAGTACCGCCATGTCAGATTCCATCGTCATCGTCTCGGCCGCCCGCACACCCATCGGCGGCATGTTGGGGGACTTCAGCAGCCTGGCGGCGCACCAGCTGGGCGCCGTGGCCATCCAGGCCGCCGTGGCGCGAGCCGGGGTGCCCGGCGACGCCATCAACGAAGTGCTGATGGGCAACTGCCTGATGGCCGGGCAGGGCCAAGCGCCGGCGCGCCAGGCGGCACTCGGGGCGGGCCTGCCGCAGTCGGCGGGGGCGGTGACGCTGTCGAAGATGTGCGGCTCGGGCATGCGCGCCATGATGTTTGCGCACGACATGCTGCGGGCCGAAAGCGCCGACGTGGTGGTGGCCGGTGGCATGGAGAGCATGACCAACGCGCCGCACCTGATGTTTGCGCGCAAGGGCGTGCGCTACGGCGCGGCGCAGATGTTCGACCACATGGCGATGGACGGCCTGGAAGACGCCTACGACAAGGGCCGAGCGATGGGCGTGTTTGCCGAAGAGTGTGTGGCCAAGTACCAGTTCACGCGTGAGGCACAGGATTCGTTTGCGATTGCGTCGACGCAGCGTTCCAAGAAGGCCAATGAAGACGGCAGCTTCGACTGGGAGATGGCGCCGGTGACCGTGTCGGGCAAGGGTGGCGACACGGTGATCAAGTACGACGAACAGCCGGCCAAGGCCAAGCTCGACAAGATCCCCGGGCTGAAACCCGCGTTCAGACCAGACGGCACCATCACCGCCGCCAATGCATCGAGCATCTCCGACGGCGCGGCCGCGCTGGTGCTGATGCGCGAATCGACCGCCGTCAGGATGGGGCTCACGCCGCTCGCGCACATCCGCGGCCACGCGGTGCATGCGCAGGCCCCCGCCTGGTTCAGCACCGCGCCGGTGGGCGCCATCGACAAGCTGCTCAAACAAACCGGCTGGTCGGTGAAAGATGTCGACCTGTGGGAGGTGAACGAAGCCTTCGCCGCCGTCACCATGGCGGCGATGCACGAGTTCAAGCTGCCGCACGAGATCGTCAACGTGCATGGCGGCGCGTGTGCGCTCGGCCACCCGATCGGCGCGAGCGGAGCGCGCATCGTCGTCACGCTCCTCGGCGCCTTGCGCCAATACGGCAAGAAGCGTGGCGTGGCGGCGCTGTGCATTGGCGGCGGCGAAGCGACTGCGATGGCTGTGGAGTTGGTGTGACGGGTCTCCCATGAGCATTTTCTGGAGTGACATCGTTCACCAACTCACCCCCTACGTGCCGGGCGAGCAGCCGCAGATCAGCGGGCTGGTGAAGCTCAACACCAACGAGAACCCCTATCCACCCAGCCCACGCGTGCTGGAGGCGCTGCGCGCCGAGGTGGGCGAGAGCCTTCGCCTCTACCCTGAGCCCACCGGGCTGGCCTTGCGCACGGCCGTGGCCAGGCAGTTCGGGTTGGCGCCAGAGCAGGTGTTCGTGGGCAACAGCTCCGACGAGGTGCTGGCCCATGTGTTCATGGCCTTGCTGAACCATGGCGAACACAGGCCGCTCTTGTTCCCAGACATCAGCTACGCCTTTTACCCGGTGTACTGCGGGCTCTATGGCATTGCCCACCGTACTGTGCCGCTCGATGCACAGCTCGGGCTGAACGTCGACGACTACCTGCAGCCCGAGGCGGGCGCCATCATCTTCCCCAACCCCAATGCGCCCACCGGCCGCGCCGTGCTGCGCGCCGAGATCGAGCGGCTCTTGCACGCACGACCCGACACGCTGGTGGTGATCGACGAAGCCTATGTGGACTTTGGCGCCGAATCGGCCGTGCCGCTGATTGAAGCCCACCCCAACCTGCTGGTGGTGCAGACGCTCTCCAAGTCGCGCTCATTGGCCGGCCTGCGCGTGGGTTTTGCCATGGGCCAGGCGCCGCTGATCGAAGCGCTCACGCGTGTCAAAGACAGCTTCAACTCCTACCCGCTTGACCGCCTGGCCACGGCCGGCGCCATCGCGGCGATGGACGATGCGCCGTACTTCGAGCGCACCCGCCGCGCCGTGATCGACAGCCGCGAGCGCCTGGCTGCATCACTGCAGGCCTTGCAGTTCGAGGTTTTGCCGTCTCAGGCGAATTTCCTGTTCGTGCGCCACCCTGCGCAGCGTGGCACCGAGCTGGTGGCGGGTTTGCGTGAGCGAGGCATCCTGGTGCGGCGCTTCGACGAGCCGGCGCGCATCGCCGACCACCTGCGCATCAGCATCGGCACCGATGCGCAGTGTGATGCGCTGGTGAAAGCGCTCACCGAGTTGATCGGAGAAACACACCATGCTGCTGTCTGAAGACCACCGTGCGGTTCAAGACGCCGTGCGCGCGTATGTGCAAGACAAGATTGCGCCGCACGCCGCGCAGTGGGACAAAACCTGCCACTTCCCCGCCGCCGAGTTGAAGGGCCTGGCCGCACTCGGCTGCTACGGCGTGGCCGTGCCCACCGAGTGGGACGGCGCCGGGCTCGACTATCTGAGCCTGTCGTTGATCCTGGAAGAGATCGCCGCTGGTGATGGCGCCACCTCCACCATCGTGAGCGTCAACAACTGCCCGGTGTGCTCCATCCTGATGGCCTGGGGCAATGACGCGCAGAAGGAGCAATGGCTCAAGCCGCTCGCGCGTGGCGACATGCTCGGCGCCTTCTGCCTGACGGAGCCGCATGTCGGCTCGCAGGCCGATGGCTTGAAGACCACCGCGACGAAAGACGGCGAGCGTTACGTGCTCAACGGCGTCAAGCAATTCATCACCAGCGGCAAGACCGGTGACGTGGCCATCGTGATGGCGGTCACCGACAAGGTGGCGGGCAAGAAGGGCATCAGCGCCTTCATCGTGCCGACAAAAACGCCTGGCTACACCGTGGCGCGGCTCGAAGACAAGATGGGCCAGCACGCAAGCGACACCGCGCAGATCCTGTTCGAGAACTGCCGCATCCCGGCGGCCAACCTGATCGGCGACGAAGGCCAGGGTTTGAAGATCGCGCTCTCGGGCCTGGAGGGTGGGCGCATCGGCATTGCCTCGCAAGCCGTCGGCATGGCGCGTGCGGCGTTCGACGCGGCCTTGAAATATGCAAAGGAGCGTGTGGCGTTCGGGAAACCCATCTTCGAACACCAGGCGGTGCAATTCCGCCTGGGCGAGATGGCCACGCAGATCGAAGCGGCGCGCCAGCTGATCCACCACGCCGCCAGCCTCAAAGACGCAGGCCAGCCGTGTCTGAAAGAGGCCGCCATGGCGAAACTCTTTGCGAGCGAGATGGCCGAGCAGGTGTGCTCGGCCGCGATCCAGATCCACGGCGGTTATGGCTACGTGAGCGACTTCCCGGTCGAGCGCATCTACCGCGACGTGCGCGTCTGCCAGATCTACGAGGGCACGAGCGATGTGCAGAAAATCCTGATCGGTCGTGCGTTGCAGTGAGGCTCATTGGCGTGGGCCCGCATAAGTAATTCCCACAGCACTCACAGGGGGTCTTCCCCGGGTTTCCGCCAGCAGCACCGGGCTGTGCTGTCCCTACGATAGGCCTTCGCCCGCACACAGATGGGTGCAGCCCTCGGTTGACCGACCGACCACATCGAAGGAGACATCAAGTGACCACCCCCGCTCCCCAGCGCCGCCGCTTCCTCAAACGCGCTTCCGCCGCCGCCGCAGGCGCCGGTGCCCTGGCCGCGCCCATGGTGTCGAACGCGCAGACCACCTCGCTG
>NZ_JANOCG010000054.1:0-4368 GCF_031412075.1 Rhizobacter sp. | reverse complement strand
GTCGAACAGGATGTTCGCCAACGCCTCGAAATGTGCATCGCCCTCCAGACGCTTCACCAGCGCATGTTCGGCGTTCACCTCGAGCGTCGGCAGCGACTTCGGCGCCGTCTGCCCCGCCTGCTTGAGCATGCGTGCCAAATGGCCGCTGACGTCGCCTTCGTCGACTACCAGGCAGGCCGGTGAGTCGACCAGGCGCGTGGTCACACGAACGTCTTTCGCGCGCTCCTTCAGCGCTTCTTTCAAACGATCGAGCACCGGCTTGAACGCGGTGGCGGTTTCTTCGGCGAGCTTCTTCTCGGCCTCGTCTTGCAACGCGCCCAGGTCCACCGAGCCCTTGGCCACACTTTGCAGCGGCTTGCCGTCGAACTCGTAGACGTGGCTCAGCATCCACTCGTCGACACGGTCAGTCAGCAGCAGCACCTCGATGCCCTTCTTGCGGAAGATCTCCAGCTGCGGGCTGCTCTTGGCCGCAGCCAGGGTGTCGGCGGTCACGTAGTAGATCGCCTCCTGGCCTTCTTTCATGCGGCTCACATAGTCAGCGAGTGACACGCCTTCATCGGCATGGATCGACGCAAAACGGAACAGCTTGACCAGGCGCTCCTGGTTGGCGTGATCCTCGCCCACACCCTCTTTCAACACCGCACCAAAGTCTTTCCAGAAGGCCGCGTACTTGCTGCGCTCAGCTTCGTCCTCGTGGTTGGCAAGAGACTCCAGCATGCCCAGCACGCGCTTGGTCGAACCTTCGCGAATGGCCTTCACGTCGCGGCTTTCTTGCAGCAGTTCGCGGCTCACGTTGAGCGGCAGGTCGGCACTGTCGATCACGCCCTTGACGAAGCGCAGGTACACCGGCATCAGCGCTTCGGCATCGTCCATGATGAAGACACGCTTCACGTACAGCTTCACGCCACCACGCTTGTCGCGGTTCCACAGGTCGAACGGCGCCTTGGCCGGCACGTACAGCAGCTGCGTGTATTCGCTGCGGCCTTCCACGCGGTTGTGGGTGTAGGCGAGCGGCGCTTCGCTGTCGTAGCTGATCTGCTTGTAGAACTCGGTGTACTGCTCAGGGGTGATGTCGCTCTTGCTGCGCGCCCAAAGCGCGGCGGCCTTGTTGACCGGCGCCCACTCGTCGGTGATCGTCTGCTCGCTCTTTTCCGGGTGCCACTCTTCCTTTTGCATCAGGATGGGCAGCGAGATGTGGTCCGAATACTTGCTGATGATCGACTTGAGCTTCCAGGTGCTCAGGAACTCTTCTTCACCGTCGCGCAGGTGCAAGATGATGTCGGTGCCACGCTGCGGTTTGACAATGGTCTCGACCTCGAAGTCGCCACTGCCCTCGCTGCTCCAGCGCACACCTTCTTCGGCCGGCACGCCCGCGCGACGCGACTCGACCGTGATGCGATCGGCCACGATGAAGCCGCTGTAGAAGCCCACGCCAAACTGGCCGATCAGCTGCGCGTCTTTCTTCTGCTCACCTTCGAGCTTGTTCATGAACTCGCGCGTGCCGCTCTTGGCGATGGTGCCCAGGTGGGCCACCGCTTCGTCGGCCGACATGCCGATGCCGTTGTCGCGGATGGTGATGGTCTTGGCCTCCTTGTCGTAGCTGACCCTCACCTCCAGGTTGGGCGCGTCTTCGTACAGGGCGGCGTTGTTCAAGGCCTCGAAGCGCAGCTTGTCACAAGCGTCTGATGCGTTAGAAACCAGCTCACGCAGGAAAATCTCTTTGTTGGAGTAGAGCGAGTGCGTGACGAGGTGCAGGATCTGCTTGACCTCGGCCTGGAAGGAAAGGGTTTGTTTGTTCATGATGGTCTGGGTCTGCTGAGACGGTCACTGGGCGCGGCGCCTGCACCGGCCGCGCTGAGAGATAGAGGCCACCGGCCCGTTTTCAAGAGGGAGCGGGGCACGAGGCCGGATCATAAGGACAAGCCCCTCGAATTTTCGCGGAGACCGCCGTTCAACTCTCGTCCCGGGCTACCATCCGCCCCCGTTCTTGACTGGCGCATGCACTGCCTGCTTCCCATGCCCTTCATGACCCAGCTCGACAACTGGCTCGCACCGGCCACCGGTTCCGCGGAACCCCTCTGGACGCTGGACGGCCTGCGCGGCGCCGACCCCGTGCTCGGATTCGCGCTGGTCATGCTGGTGGCCGTGGTGCTGGCCGAGTTCCTGAACCGCCGGCTGCGCCTGCCGCGCATGTTTGGCTACATGCTCACCGGCGCCTTGGCCAGCCCGCTCGCGCTGCGCCTGCTCGACCGCACCGAGCTCGACCCCTGGAAGCCCATCATCGACCTCGCCATCGGCGTGCTGGTGTTCGAGCTGGGCAGCCGCATCCGCCCGCGCTGGCTGATCGACAACCCCTGGCTCGCGTTCACCTGCGTGCTCGAAGGCCTGCTCGCGGGTTTGTGCGTGACGGTGGCGCTGGTGGCACTCGGCGCGCCGCCCACATCGGCGTGGCTGGCTGGTGCGGTGGCCATGTCGACCTCGCCCGTCATCATCCTGGTGCTGGTGCACGAGGTGCGTTCGCGCGGGCAGGTCACCGAGCGGCTGCTCATCATCACCGCCATCAACAGCGCGCTCAGCATGTTGGCACTCAAAGCCTGGCGCGTGGCCACGGCGCTCGACACCGCCAGCCTGAGCGCCGAGTTGCTGCCGGTGGCGACCGATGCGGTGCTGGTCATCGGCGGCTCCTTCGTGCTGGGCGCGGCCGCGGGCCTGCTGTTGGCCAAGCTGACCCAGCCTTTGCGAGATGCCGCCGCAGCGCCCGTGCTGCAGATCGCGCTGGTGATCCTGGCCGCGATGCTGGCCGCGCAATGGACGCTCTCCCCGCTGCTGGCCCTGCTGGTGGCCGGCATGGTGGCGCGCTCGCGCATGGGCCATGCGCTGACAGTCGAGCCCCACCTCGGTTCGGCCGGCGCGGTGCTGACGGTGCTGCTGTTCATCGCGCTCGGCATGTTGTTCACGCTCGATGGCATCTCGGGCTTGTGGCCCTGGGTGCTGGCGATCGTGCTGGCGCGCCTGGCAGGCAAGGGCATCGCCGTGGCGTTGCTGGCCCGGCTCAGCGCCCTCGGTTGGCGGCAGGCCGCAGCCCTCACGCTGGCGCTGCAGCCCATGAGCAGCCTGGCCGTGCTGCTCGCGGCCGACACCTTCGGCTGGTCGTCGCAACTCCCCGGCGTGGCTGGCAACGTGCTGCAAGCCTTGCTCATCGCCACCACGCTCCTGCACCTGTTGGGCCCGGTCGTGACGCAGTGGTCGCTGCGCACGCTGGCCACCGAGTGCCCGCCACCTTCACCCCGGGGAGCCTGAGATGTCCTTGGCTGAATTCACCGCCTCCGAGCCGCTCACCCTGGGTGTCGAGCTCGAGCTTCAGCTCGTCAGCACCCACGATTACGACCTGTCGCCGCAAGCGCAAGACCTGCTGCGCGAGCTCGACAAACACACCGGCGCCTGGGACGTGAAGCCCGAGATCACGCGCAGCATGATCGAGATCGGCACCTCCATCCAGCGCCAGCACGCGCCGCTGCTCGCCGAGTTGACCGACCTCAAGCAGCAGCTCTCGCGCGCCGCACGCAAGCTCAACATCGGCATCGCCGGTGGCGGCACCCACGCCTACCAGCAGTGGAGCGATCAGCAGATCTTCCCGACCGAACGGTTTCACTACATCAGCGAGCTGTACGGCTACCTCGCCAAGCAGTTCACGGTGTTCGGCCAACACGTCCACGTGGGCTGCGAAAACGGCGACACCGCCTTGTGGCTTTTGCATTCACTGTCGCGCTACGTGCCGCACTTCATTGCGCTGAGCGCCTCGTCGCCTTATGTGCAAGGCGTGGACACCGGCTTCAACTCGGCCCGCCTCAACTCGGTGTTCGCCTTCCCGCTGTCGGGCCGCGCGCCCTTCGTCACCACCTGGGAAGGGTTTGGCGAATACTTCGACAAGATGACGAGCACCGGCGTCGTGCAGTCGATGAAAGACTTTTACTGGGACATCCGCCCCAAGCCCGAGTTCGGCACCATCGAGCTGCGTGTGTGCGACACACCGCTCAGCGTCGACAAGGCGGCCGCGCTCGCCTGCTACCTGCAATGCATCTGCCGCTACCTGCGCGAAGAAAAGCCGTTTGAACCCAGCGAAGACGATTACCTCGTCTACACCTTCAACCGCTTCCAGGCCTGCCGCTTCGGGCTAGACGGCGAGATCGTCGACCCCAAGACCAAACAGCGCCACAAGCTGCGCGACGACATCTTGCGCACCCTCGCACGCGTCGACGAACACGCGCTCGACCTGCAGGCGCTCGACGCCAGCAACCTGATCCGCGAAACCCTGTTCGAGGGCAACGACGCCAGCTGGTTGCGCCAGCGCCGCCAGGGCGGCGTGCC
>NZ_JANOCG010000053.1:0-2893 GCF_031412075.1 Rhizobacter sp. | reverse complement strand
CGACGGCTTCGATGGCGACCCGCTGGGCCCACGTTTTCGCCTGCGCGGCAACAAGATGTGGATCAGCGCCGGCGAGCACGAGATCACGGAGAACATCGTGCACCTGGTGCTGGCCAAGATCCCCGGGCCCGATGGCGCGTTGATCGCGGGCACCAAGGGCATCTCGCTCTTCATCGTGCCGAAGAAGCTGGTGGATGCGGAAGGCGCGCTCACCGGCGAGCGCAACGACGTGGCGCTTGCAGGCTTGAACCACAAGCTCGGCTACCGCGGCATCCCGAACACGCTGCTGAACTTTGGCGAAGGCTAGTTCGCGGCACGTGGCAAGCCGGGTGACGGCCTCAAGTGCATGTTCCACATGATGAACGAGGCGCGCATCGGTGTGGGCCTGGGCGCCGTGATGCTGGGTTATGCGGGCTACGAGGCCAGCCTCGACTACGCGAAGGGCCGCCCGCAAGGCCGCCCCATCAACCCCGAAGGCAAGAACCCCAAACAGCCGCAGGTGCCGATCATTCAGCACGCCGACGTGAAGCGCATGCTGCTGGCACAGAAGTCTTGCTGCGAAGGTGCGCTGGCGCTGGAGCTGTACTGCGCCAAGCTGGTCGATGAGTTGCACACCGGCGAAGCGGCGGCCGAAGCGGGCTTGCTGCTGGAGATGCTCACGCCCATCGCGAAGAGCTGGCCCAGCGAGTGGTGCCTGGAGGCCAACAGTCTCGCCATCCAGATCCACGGCGGCTACGGCTACACGCGTGACTACCCGGTCGAGCAGTACTGGCGCGACAACCGCCTGAACATGATCCATGAAGGCACACACGGCATCCAGGGTCTCGACCTGCTGGGCCGCAAGGTGGTGATGGACGGTGGCAAGGGCCTCGCACTGCTGGCCACCAAGATCAACGCCACCATCGAGCGGGCGCTGCAAACCAAGGAGTGGGCCGAGCCCGCCAACGCACTGGCCGGCACGCTCAAGCTGTTGGGCAACACCACCAAATCGGCCTGGGCCACGGGTGTGCCCGAAGAAGCGCTCGCCAACGCCACACCGTATTTGCAAGGCTTCGGCCACACCGTGCTCGCGTGGATCTGGCTTGACCTGGCGCTGTGTGTGCAGGCCTCGTCGGCACCCGATGAGTTGCGCCAAGGCAAGCTGGCTGCTGCGCGCTACTTCTTCAACTACGAGTTGCCGCGTGTGCCGGCCTGGCTCAAGGTCGTCGAGACGCGCGACGACACCTGCCGCAGCATGAACGAGGCCTGGTTCTGAGATGAAGACGAGCACCGTCGATGCGCTGATCTGGGTGTACGTCTACGGCGGCCTGATCCTCGTCGGCCTGGGTCTCTCGGTTCAGCGCACAAACGATGGCCTTGGTTATGGCGTGATCGCTGTGGGCGGCGTGCTTGCCATCGTTGGCTTCGCACTCATCTACGTGCGCTCGCGCATGAAAGAACTCCCTCCAACCAAAGACAAAACATCATGAGCACACGGATCCAGAAACTGTTCGACCTCAGCGGAAAGACCGCTCTCATCACCGGCGGTTCGCGCGGCCTGGGCTTGCAGATTGCCGAGTCGCTCGGCGAGGCTGGCGCCAAGGTGTTTCTCACCTCGCGCAAGGCCGCTGACCTCGAAGAGGCTGCCGCGCACTTGAAAGCACGCGGTATCGAAGCCCTGTGGATCGCTGCCGACGCCAGCCAGCCCGCCGAGATCGAGCGTGTGGTGACTGACGCGATGAAGCGCCTGGGCCACATCGACATCCTCGTCAACAACGCCGGTGCCACTTGGGGTGCGGCGGCTGAAGACTACCCACTCGAAGCCTGGGACAAGGTGATGAACCTCAACATCCGCAGCATCTTCCTGATGAGCCAGGCAGTGGGCAAGGCGAGCATGATCCCGCGCAAGCAGGGCCGCATCATCAACGTGGCCTCGATCGCCGGTCTTTCGGGCGCCGGCCCCGACATCCAGTACATCGCCTACGGCACGAGCAAGGGCGCGGTCGTCAACTTCACGCGCACGCTCGCAGGCGAGTGGGGCAAGCACGGCATCAACGTCAATGCGCTGGCGCCGGGTTTCTTCCCGAGCAAGATGACCAAGGGCACGCTAGACCGTGTGGGCGCCGACAAGATGGCGCAGAAGGCGCCGCTGCAACGCATCGGTGGTGATGACGACCTGAAGGGCGCGGCGCTGCTGTTTGCATCCGCTGCCGGCCGCCACATCACAGGGCAGATCCTCGCGGTGGACGGGGGAGTATCGGCGGTCCATGGCGGTTGAGTCGGCCATGAATTTCCATACCTTCATTCCGTTCGTCGAACACCTCGGTTTCGAGTTGCTGAAATTCGAAGACGGCGAAGCGGAAATCGCCGTCGAGCTGCGCGAGGAACTGTGCAATTCCTGGAGCGTGGCGCACGGCGGCGTGACCATGACGCTGCTCGACGTGGCCATGGCGCACGCCGCGCGAAGCTCCGGCCGCGGGGGTGAAGGGCAGAGCAACGGCATTGGCGTGGTCACCATCGAGATGAAGACGAGCTTCATGCGCCCGGGCCTCGGCCGCCTGCTGGCCAAGGCCCGCCGTGTGCACGCCACCAGTTCGCTCGCGTTCTGCGAAGCGCAGGTGCTCGACGAAAAGGGCGCCGTCGTGGCGCAGGCGAGCGGCACCTTCAAGTACCTGAAGGGCCTGCCGGCGGGCGGGCGCAAGATCATGCGGCCCAACGCTTCGGACTGAGACTCGCCGAGCGCCTTGCCGAGCCGAACAGCCTGCGAGCCCGGTTCCCAATTGAAAGAGACCCCATGTCCGACCTGATCCTGCACCACTACGACGGTTCTCCTTTCTCCGAGAAGGTGCGCCTGATCCTCGGCTACAAGGCGCTCGCCTGGAAGTCGGTTTCGGTGCCGGTGATGCTGCCCAAG
>NZ_JANOCG010000052.1:0-1825 GCF_031412075.1 Rhizobacter sp. | reverse complement strand
CGGGCCGTTCCCAAGGGCGAATTCCGCAGCACTCTGTGCGGAGGTTACTGCATGAGCACCGCCGGGCCGTTCCCAAGGGCGAATTCCGCAGCACTCTGTGCGGAGGTTATTGCATGACCACAGGCGTAGCAGTCCCTTTTGACGTGCGCCTGATGAATGCCACGGCCTGGGTGCTGTTCGCAGTATTTGTGGCCCTTTTGCTGGGTGCGTTGTTGTCCTGGGCCGCCAACCGGGCCACGTTCTCTATCGGTGCCATCGCGGTGACAGGCGATGTTAGCCACAACAACGCCATCACGCTGCGCGCCAATGTCGTGCCCAAGCTGGGCGGCAGTTTCCTCACGCTCGACCTGGCACGGGCGAAACAGGCGTTCGAGGCCGTGCCATGGGTGCGCCGGGCGGTCGTAAAACGCGATTTCCCGAACCGCCTGATGGTAGTGCTGCAGGAGCACCAACCGGTAGCCTACTGGGGGCTGGAAGGTGACTCCCGGCTGCTCAACAGCTTTGGTGAAGTGTTCGAGGCCAACCTGGGAGAGGTGGAACAAGAGACCCTGCCGCGGCTGAGCGGCCCCACCGGGCAAGAGCCACAGGTGCTCTTGATGTACCGCTCGCTGCAGCCGCTTTTTGAGCCGATGGACCTGTCGCTGGAGAAGCTCGACCTGACCGGACGCGGCAGCTGGGTCGCCACACTCGATACCGGGGCGGTAGTGGAAATCGGGCGCGGCAGCGACGCCGAAATCGTGGCGCGGACCGAACGCTTTCTGAAGACCCTGACCCAGGTGACGTCACGTTACAACCGCAAGCCCGACGCCGTGGAGACTGCCGACTTGCGCCACGGCACCGGCTACGCGCTTCGGCTGCGCGGTGTGAGCACCGTGGTAGTCGGCGCAGCCAAGAAATAACGCAGTGCAAACGAAGGTGCAGGTGAACATATGGCAAAAGAATACAAAGACCTGGTTGTAGGGCTCGACATCGGCACCGCCAAAGTCATGGTGGTGGTGGCCGAAGTTCTGCCCGGCGGCGAACTCAAGCTGGCCGGGCTCGGTGTGGCCCCGAGCAACGGCCTCAAGCGCGGCGTGGTGGTGAATATCGACGCCACGGTGCAAAGCATCCAGCTCGCGTTGAAGGAAGCCGAGTTGATGGCCGACTGCAAGATCACCCGGGTCTACACCGGCATCACCGGCAGCCACATACGCGGCATCAACTCCAGCGGCATGGTGGCCATCAAAGACCGCGAGGTAACCCAGGCTGACGTGGCGCGGGTGGTGGAAACCGCCAAAGCGATCAACATCTCCACCGATCAGCGGCTGCTGCTGGTGGAGCCGCAGGAGTTCATCATTGACGGGCAAGACGTGCGCGAACCGATCGGCATGAGTGGCATCCGGCTGGAGGCCAAGGTGCACATCGTGACCGGTGCCCAAAGTGCTGCCGAGAACATCATCAAATGCGTGCGCCGCTGTGGCCTGGAGGTGGAGCAACTGATGCTGAACCCGCTGGCGTCCAGCTTGTCGGTATTGACCGACGACGAACGCGAACTGGGCGTGGCGCTGGTGGACATTGGCGCTGGCACCACCGACGTGGCGATCTTCACCAACGGGGCCATCCGCCACACCTCGGTGATTCCGATTGCTGGCGACCTGATCACCAGCGATATCGCCATGGCCCTGCGCACCCCCACCAAGGATGCCGAAGACATCAAGGTGGAAAGCGGCTACGCCAAACAATTGTTGACCGATGCCGAAACCCAGGTCGAGGTGCCGGGCCTTGGCGACCGTGGCCCACGCATGCTGAGCCGCCAGGCGCTGGCCGGCGTCATCGAACCGCGCGT
>NZ_JANOCG010000051.1:0-1718 GCF_031412075.1 Rhizobacter sp. | reverse complement strand
CAGCGAGATGGCCCGCCACTGGCTCGACAACCCGGTGACCTACAAGCAGGTGACCGAGCGCATCCCGCTCGGGCGTGTGGGTGATCCACCGGATGTGGTGGGGCCCACGCTTTTCTTCTGTTCACCGGCCGCTTCGTTTGTGACCGGCCAAGTGCTGTACCTCGACGGCGGCATCGGCGAGGCCGTGGCCTGGGGCTTGGCGATGGCCGGTGCGCGCGTGGCCGTCTCAGGCCGCAGCTTTGACAAGGCCGATGCACTGGCCGCGCGCTTGCGCGCCAACGGGCTCGATGCCATCGGCCTGGCGATGGACGCGCATTCGGTGGCCGACATCCGCGACTCGGTCGACGCGGTGGCCGAGCGCTTCGGCGCGCTCGACCTGCTGGTCAACTGCGTGGGCATCCAGCGAGAAGAAAAACTGGCCGAGGTGACCGAAGAAGCTTTCGACGAAGTGGTGCAGGTCAACCTCAAGTCGGCGATGTTCCTCGCGCAATCGGTGGCCAAACACCAGATCGCCGGCATCGCCGCCGGCCGCACACCGGGGCGCCAGGTGCACATGCTGTCGGTGCGGGCGCAACTGGGTTTGCGCAAACGCGGCTACTCGGCTTACTGCGCCACCAAGGGCGCGCTGGTGATGCTGGTGAAACAGCACGCAATGGAACTCGCCGAACACGGGATCACCGTCAACGGCGTCGCACCGACCGTGGTGCGCAGCGAGATGGCGCGCCACTGGCTGGACAACCCCGAGACCTACAAACAGGTGACCGAGCGCATCCCGCTTGGCCGCGTGGGTGACCCGCCTGACGTCGTGGGGCCCACGATGTTTTTCTGTTCACCGGCGGCAGCGTTCGTGACTGGGCAGGTGCTGTATCTCGACGGTGGGATCACGGCGAGTCAGTGATGCGCTGTTGAGGCGGTGCACAGGCACCCAGGGCACAGGGTGAGGGGCTCCGTTCATGTCCCCCGGGCCGGGCGTTGCCCGACCCTCCTCCTTTACTTCACTGCGCCCCTCACCCTGCACCCACGGCGCGAGACGCACTGCCACGCGAGCGGGTGAAAGGGCACCCATGCCACCCCGCGCTGCGGCAGAGCGCCGTGTGGAGTGAAGCCAAGGAGGAGGTCAGGCGCAGCCTGGCCGCCGTTTCGCAAAGTCCACGAACCAAGGCACGCAGTCTGCATTGGCCATCGCATCGAGCTTGAACACCTGATCGGCCGGCGTGCCCATCAAAAGCTTCTTGACCGGCAACTCCATCTTCTTGCCCGACAGTGTGCGCGGGATGGCGCTCACCTGGAAGATCTGGTTGGGCACGTGGCGCGCCGACAGGCCGGCCTTGATGGCCTCGCGCATTTTTTGGGTCAACGCCTCGTCGAGGGTCACGCCCTCGCGCAACACGACGAAGAGCGGCATGTAGCTTTCGCGGCCCCGGTACTCCAGGTCGACCACCAGGCTGTCGATCACCTCGGGCAGGGCTTCGACCGCGCGGTACAGCTCGGCGGTGCCCATGCGGATGCCGTGGCGGTTGATGGTCGCGTCGCTGCGGCCGTAGATGATGCAACTGCCGCTGGGCGTGACCTTGAGCCAGTCGCCATGACGCCAGACGCCCGGGTACATGTCGAAATAGGAAGAGAGGTAGCGCTTGTTGCCGGTGTCACCCCAGAAGTACAGTGGCATCGAGGGCATGGGTTGCGTGCAGATCAGCTCGCCGACTTCACCGGTCACC
>NZ_JANOCG010000050.1:0-8440 GCF_031412075.1 Rhizobacter sp. | reverse complement strand
AAGGGCCCTTCGACGGGCTCAGGGCAGGCTTCGACAGGCTCAGCCCGAACGGGGGTCGGGCTGGGGCGAACGGACTTTTCACATCACTTCCAGAGCGCGCACTTGGACTCGGCCTTGGTCGTCCAAGCCGCATCCCCCTTGATCGTGTCGACCACGTTGTAGTAGTACCACGGCTCCTTCGACTGCGCCGGTGTCTTGACCTGCATCAGGTACATGTCGTGCACCATGCGGCCGTCTTCGCGGATGCGCCCGCCCTTGGCGAACACGTCGTTGATGGGGGTCTTGCGCATGTGGGCGAGCACCTTGTCGGCGTCGTCGGTGCCCACGGCCTTCACGGCGTTCAGGTACTGCAGCGCAGCCGAGTAGTCGGCGGCCTGGATCGACGACGGCATGCGCTTGAACTTGTCGAAGAACTTGCGGCTCCAGGCGCGTGTCTCGGCGTTCTGGTTCCAGTACCAGCTGTCGGTGAGGTACATGCCTTGGGCTGTCTTCAGGCCGAGCGAGTGCACGTCGTTGATGAACATCAACAGGCCGGCGAGCTTCATCGTCTTGGTGACGCCGAATTCGTTGGCCGCCTTCACCGCGTTGATCATGTCGCCGCCCGCATTGGCCAGGCCCAGGATCTCGGCCTTGCTCGACTGCGCCTGCAGCAGGAACGACGAGAAGTCGCTCGCCGCCAGCGGGTGGCGCACCGAGCCCACCACGGTGCCGCCGGCGGCCTTGACCACCGTCGAGGTGTCGGTCTGCAGCGCCGAGCCGAAGGCGTAGTCGGCGGTCAGGAAGTACCAGTTCTTGCCGCCCGATTTGACGACCGCGCCGCCGGTGCCCTTGGCCAGGGCCACGGTGTCGTAGGCCCAGTGCACGGTGTAGGGTGTGCAGCGTTCGTTGGTCAGCGCCGAAGCGGCTGCGCCGATGGCGATGAAGGGCTTCTTCCTCTCGGCGGCGAGGCCGGCCATCGCGAGGCTGGTGCCGGAGTTGGTGCCGCCGATGAGCAGGTCGAGGCCCTGCTGGTCGAACCACTCGCGGGCCTTGGCGCTGGCGATGTCGGCCTTGTTCTGGTGGTCGGCCACCAGCACCTCGATCTTCTTGCCGTTGATGGCGCCGCCGAACTCGGCCACGGCCATGCGGATCATCTCGGCGCCGGCCGGCCCGTCGATGTCGGAGTACAGGCCCGAGATGTCGGTGATGAAGCCGATGCGGATCACGTCACCAGAGACCTGCGCCTGCGCCAGGGGCGCGGCACACACGAGGCCGCAGGCTGCGGCGAGGGTTTTGAGTTTCGAGAATTTCAAGGCAGGGGTTCCTTCAGTTTTGTTGACCTAGACGCCAAGGGTTTCGTGCAACTGATCCAGCATGGAAGGCAGCTGGGATTGGGTGAACTGTTGGGTGACGGTGCCGTGCTCCATCACCAGAAAGCGGTCGGCCAGCGGCGCGGCGAAGCGGAAGTTCTGCTCCACCATCAGGATCGTGTAGCCGCGCGAGCGCAGCATCGCCACCATCTCGGCCAGCTTCTGCACGATCACCGGCGCCAGGCCTTCGGAGATCTCGTCGAGCAAGAGCAGCTTGGCGCCGGTGCGCAGGATGCGCGCGACCGCCAGCATCTGCTGCTCACCACCCGACAGGCGCGTGCCCTGGCTGTGCCGGCGCTCCTGCAGGTTGGGGAAGAGCGCGTAGATCTCGGCGATCGACATGCCCGCGGGCATCAGCGAAGGCGGCAGCAGCAGGTTCTCTTCGGCGGAGAGGCTCGAGAAGATGCCGCGCTCTTCGGGGCAGTAGCCGATGCCGAGGCGGGCGATGCGGTGCGTGGGCATGGCGATGGTCTCTTGCCCGCGCACGCGGATCGAGCCGGAGCGCTTGCCGACCAGGCCCATGATGGCGCGCATGGTGCTCGTGCGGCCCGCGCCATTGCGACCGAGCAGCGTGACGACCTCGCCTTCGTCGACGTGGAAGTCGACGCCGTGCAGCACATGCGATTCGCCGTACCAGGCGTGCAGGCCGCGCACTTCGAGAAATGGTGTCGACATGATCAGTGCGCTCCCTGCAGTTCGACATTCGCCGAGCCCATGTAGGCCTCGATCACCGCCGGGTTCTTCGAGACCTCGGCATACGGCCCTTCGGCCAGCGTGGCGCCACGTTGCAGCACGGTGATGGTGTCGGCGATGCTCGACACCACGCTCATGTTGTGCTCGACCATCAGCACGGTGCGGCCCACCGACACCCGCTTGATGAGCTGGCGGATGCGGTCCACGTCTTCGCTGCCCATGCCCTGGGTGGGCTCGTCGAGCAGCATCAGCTCGGGGTCCATCGCAAGCGTGGTGGCGATCTCCAGAGCCCGCTTGCGGCCATAGGCCAGCTCGACCGTGGGCAGGTGGGCGTACGACGCGAGATCCACTTCGCGCAGCAGCTCCAGGGCGCGTGCGTTCAGGCGGTCGAGCGAGCGCTCCGACTTCCAGAAGTGAAACGAGGTCGGCAGCTTGCGTTGCAGCGCCACACGCACGTTCTCCAGCACCGACAAGTGCGGGAACACGGCCGAGATCTGGAACGAGCGGATGATGCCGCGCTCGGCGAAGCGCGCCGGGCTGTCACGCGTGATCTCGACACCGTTGAACAGAATCTGCCCGGCGGTGGGCGTGAGGAACTTGGTCAACAGGTTGAAGCAAGTGGTCTTGCCCGCACCGTTGGGCCCGATGAGCGCATGGATGCTGCCGCGGCGCACGCGCAGGTCGACACGATCGACGGCGACGAAGCCCTTGAACTCCTTGCTCAAGCGTTTGGTTTCGAGAATGCAATCCACTGACAGTTGCTCCTGTGCGAGAGGCGGCAGTGTCGAGATTGCGATGCAGCGTCGCAAGGCGCAGGAGTACGCTAGGGTTGACCCGCACGCGCGCATGCGGTCACCCGTGAGATTTGTCGTGCTTGTGCCGTTCAGGCGATTTGCTTAAGTACTCGCGGCAGTTGCAGAGTGCCAGCGCGCCGCTATCCTCGCGCCGAAAGCGCATGGACTCACCGATCAACCTCCCCCCCGACGTCAACCTGATGTTGGCGTTCGACATGGCGCCGGTGGGTTTGTGCGTGTCGCGCAACCGGATCATCCAGCGCTGCAACGAGGCTTATGCCTCGATGTTCGGCTACACGCCCGACGAGCTGATCGGCCGCTCGATGAGCGTGCTCTACCCCTCGGAGCACGAGTTCCTGGGCATCGGCGCGCGCGGCCTCGCCGTCATGCGCGACTGCGGCCGCTACGCTGACGAACGCATCATGAAACACCGCGACGGGCGGTTGTTCTGGTGCCACGCCTCGGGGCGCGCACTGGACCGCGACGACCCGTTCTGCTGCGCGGTGTGGATGTTCGAAGACATCTCGGCGCGGCGGCCCATCACCACGGCGCTGACCATTCGCGAGCGCGAGATCGCGCAGCTTCTGATCGAGGGCAAGACCAGCAAGCAGATTGCGCGTGTGCTGGAGGTGAGCCCGCGCACGATCGATGCGCATCGGGTGCGGTTGCTGCGCAAGCTCAAGGTGAGTACGGCGACGGAGATGGTGTCGCGCCTTGCTGGGCTGATGTGACGGCGATGCGTCATTCCCGCGAAGGCGGGAATCCAGGCTGTTCGCACATCACCAACCGTTCGGGCTGAGATATCGAAGCCGTGTGCCTTTGGTGCCGCTTCGCGTTGTTGTTTTTTCCTACTGCGTGAGACCGCGTCGGGATATGCCCCCGACAGGGCAGTAACTTTCTTTTGCTTCGCCAAAAGAAAGTCACCAAAGAAAAGGCGACCCTGCTCGTCGGTCGGTCCTCGGGACCGACTGCTCTGCGCTGCTCGGTCTTTGCAGCCGCGCCGAACTCACTTCGCGGCCTGCGGCCGCTGCGTTCAAACAGGCGGCGCGAAGTCAGTCTTTGATGCGCGCTATCGCGCGCTGCTGCAAAGCCCTGTGCTGCTCGACGACTCACCAAGGGGACCCGAAGAGCAATACGGTCGTTGCTTCGCAACCATCCCGGTCGACGCCTCGCGTCGCATCGGCGCGAGCGCAGCGATGCGCTTCTGGTGTTGTCTCCCCCTTCGGACGAGCTGAGCAGCGCAGGGCTTTGCGGGGCGCGCGCAGCGCGCATCAATAACTGACTTCGGGCGGCTGTTTGAGCGCAGCGCCGGCACGGCGCGTAGCGAGTTCTGCCCGACCCGCAAAGACCGAGCAGCGCAAGGCAGCCCTCGCAACGCGAGGGCCGAGTCGGCAGGGTCGCTTTCTTTGCCCCCTTTCTTTGTCGACACAAAGAAAGGGGGTCGGCCGCCGGGCCGAACTCCCGGCGCGGCCTCACCCAGTGAACAAGAGCCCCAACGCGAAGCGGCACGCCGCATCCAACCATTCTGGATTTCCGCCTCCGCGGGATGACAACCGAGTCAGTTCGGAATCGCGACGCTGGTTCCCATGAAGGTGATCGCATTGCCCGCCCCCGCCGTCGCCGCCATCGGCGGCACATGCGTCGTGGTCAGTGCGGGCGCAGCACCCGGCGTCCCGCCCCGCACCGTAGTCCGCACCACCTGGCTCTCAGGCAGTGCCGTGCCGAGCGTCAGCCGCGCATGCATCGCGTTCATGCCGTGGATGAAGTAGACGTGCAGCGGCACGAAGCGCGTGTCGAAGCCGGAGAACGGGATGAAGGCGTCGAAGTGCTGCGCGTTCTCCACCTCGATGTAGCGCAGCTGGCTCGCGCTGCCTTCGACCAGTCGGTTGTAGGCGGTGTACGCCCGCTCCGAGTGGTTGATCGGCAGCAAGGCATCGCTGCGACCGGCCAGCATCAGCGTCGGTTTGCCGCGCAGGTTGCCGTTCAGCAAAACCTCGCTGATGCCGGTGCGCACCGCCTGGCTTTGCGCGAGCGTCGGTGTCGAGACCGTGCTCAGGGCTGCACCGGTGACCGTGTCCACACCGGTCACCAGCGCCCGAGCGCACAGCGCGGCGTCGAGCGCGAAGTCGGCCATGTGCGTTGACGGCGAGACCGCAAACGCCCACGACTTGGCGCCACCTTCGGAGTTGTTGTAGACCACGCTGGCCGGTGTGCCGTTGGCCGTGCCGTTGGCGAGTGCGAAGCTCGCGGCCTTGGTGGTGGCGCTCACCGCGACCACGTCACCGGTGCCGTTGACCTGCGCGAAGCTGGTGCCGCACTGGTTGTCGGTGAGCGAGAAGCGGCCGTAGCCGGTGGTGTACATCGCCGCGATGATCGGCCCGTTGCCCAGGCCGAAGTGGGCGTTGTGCATGGTGTCGTTCTCGGCGGTGTAGCCATGGGCGCGCAGCTTGGCGAGGGCGTCGGTGGCCTGGTCGGCCGTCGTCGCGCCGCTCACCAGGCCCTTGGCCGCGAGTGCGGTGCAGCGGTTGGTGGCGCGCGCATTCATGCCGACCAGGCTCATGTAGTTGTAGACCGAGACCTCGGCCATCTGCGCGGCCGGCGCGAGCGCGGCGCAGGGCTGGAAGATGTTGGCGTAGGTGAAGTAGTCGGCGAGCGACCTGCCGTAGCTCGCCACCGGCGCGCCCGCAAAGTTGACGCCGTAGCCGGCGGTGGTGCTCGGCTGCGCGCTGGGCTCGGCGGCCACCACGCCGTCGATCAGGCCTTCGCTGTCTTGTTCGGCTGCACGCAACACCGCAGCAGCGCCGTTGGACACCGAGCCCGCGATCACCAGCGTGTTGGCCGCCGTGAAGCGCACGAGCTTGCCATTGCCATAGGGCGAGTTGTCGGCGTACTCCTGGTTCAGCGCGTAGAGCGTGTAGCGGATGGCCGTGAGCGTGTCGGTGCCCCAGTCCTTCTCGGGGTTGATCTGCGAGTGCACCTGCTTGAGTGCGAGGCGGTTGGGGAAGGCGGTGTTGAAGGCGCTGCGCGCGGCATCGGTGATGGCTGCTGCAAAGTGCGAGAGCGTGCCGGCGGCCGCGCGCGTGGCGCGTGTGCCGTCGATGCGGTTGACGCTGTCGTCGGTGGGGTCATACAGGCCCACGCCCTTGCCGGCGTCGGTGAGCGCGACCGCGCAGCCCTTCTTCAGGCCCCACTCGGCCGCCGACGCGAGTGCGCCGTAAACACCGCGCGAGCCCGACGAGGGGCCGGCCACGATGCAGGGCGCGTTGGGGTTGAAGCTTGCCGGCACCTGCACGGCGATGGTGACTTGTTTGCGGCCCGTGCCGTCGTCGAGCACGGCCAGGTATTCGCGGCCGGGGATCAGGCCTTCACCCAGGGTGTCGCCGCCGGCGAGGTCGATGTTGGGCCCGTACAGGCGGCCGTAGCCACCGTTGGCGCTGGAGTCGACCAGGCCGCGGTAGTTGGCGTAGAGCGCGTTGCGCCGCAGCTCGGCGGCCGTCGGGTTGGCGGGGTCGGCATAGGTGGGCGCCACCGCGCTGCCGATGCCGGTGCGGCCGAGCCCGCCGGTCAGCAGGTCTTGTGTGGCGGCGGTGCTGCCACTGCCCACGGTGGTGGCGTTGTAGCTGGTCACGCTGACGGTGCTCACGCCGCTGGGCAAGGTGGCCACGTCGGGCTTGTCGGCGGAGCCGCAGGCGCTCAGGCCGGCAGCGCTCAAGGTGAGCATTGCGACACGCAATGCGGGCTTCTTGTTTGATTTCATCGAGAGGTCTCCTCGTGGGGTGGGCGAGCGTCGCAATGTAGAAGTGACGCCCCGAGCCGAGCAGTCGTACAACTACATCAGTACCAGTCGTTAGGTAGTTCAGCGCAAGGAGCAACCCCTAGGTAGATGCACCGCCATCGAAGGCCCCGTGGTGTCGCGCGACTGCGCCACCTAGCATGCGGCTCACATTCAGTAACACGATGGGATCGCGCATGCTCAGCCGTTTGATCAAGAGAAGTTTTTGCATCGGTTGGGTTGCTTGCGTGGTGGTGGGCTTGTGCGCTCCGGCTCTGGCGCAAGACACGCTGACCATTGGCCAGGTGGCTCCGCTGTCGGGTGTGCTCGCGAGCACCGGCAAGCAGATGGTGTTGGGTGGCCAGGTCTACTTCGACGCGGTCAACGACCGGGGCGGCGTGAACGGCGCGAAGATCCGCACGCTGGTGCTCGACGACGCCTACAAGGTCGACGAAACCGTGCGCCTCACCAAGGAGCTGGTGGCCAAGCCCGAGGTGCTGGCCTTGTTCGGCTTTGCCGGCAGCGCCAACGTGGGCAAGCTGCTGGAAGACAAGGTGCTGGCCGATGCCGGCATTGCGCTGGTGGCGCCCTATACCGGTGGTGAGTTGCTGCGCACGCCGTTCAACCCCTGGATCTTTCACGTGCGCGCTGGTTACGCCGACGAAGCCGAGCACATGATCAAGCAGCTCAACACGCAGGGCATTGCCCGCATTGCCTTGCTGTACCAGAACGACGCCTTCGGCAAATCGGGCCTCGCCGGTGTCGAATCGGCGCTGCAGCGGCGCGGCCAGAAGCTGGTGGCGTCGGCCAGTTACGAGCGCAACACCACCGAGGTGGAAGGCGCGGTCAAGCTGATCCGCGCGGCGGCGCCGCAGGCGGTGATCATGGTGGCGGTCAACAAACCCGCGGCGGCGTTTGCCAAGCAGTACCGCGAATCCGGTGGTGGCGGGCAGCTGTTCAACATCTCGGTGGTCGACCCGGCCGAGCTCGTGAAGCTGGGTGGCCTCGAGAACGTGCGCGGCCTGGGCATCAGCCAGGTCGTGCCTTACCCGTACCAGCGCTCGCTGCCGGTGGTGCGCGAGTTCCACGAGATGATGAAGAAGTACGCACCGAAGGAAGAGGTGAACTACACCAACTTCGAGGAGTACCTCGGCGCCAAGGTGCTGGTCGAGGCGCTGCGCCGCGCGGGGCCGAAGCCTACACGTGCGCGCGTCATCAGCGCGCTGGAGTCGTTGAGCAACTACGACCTGGGTGGGGTGCGCATGAGCTTCGGGCCGAAGGAGCGGGTGGGGTCGCGCTTTGTGGAGGTGACGGTGATCAACAGTCAGGGGAAGTTGTTGAAGTAGGTTGCGCTACGCGTGTTATTTCTTCCCACTGAGTGAGACCGCGTCGGGAAGTCGTCCCGACAGCCGACCTACTTGTTCTTTGCTTCGCCAAAGAAAAGTAGGCAAAAGAAACCGAAGGTTCGGCGAAGCCAAAGGCGACCCTGCGCGTCGGTCGGCCTATGGCCGACTGCTCTGCGCTGCTCGGTCTTTGCAGCACGCGCAGAGCTCGCTACGCGGCCTTTGGCCGCTGCGCTCAAACAGCCGCGCGAAGTCAGAGGTGGAGGCGCGCTGACGCGCGCTGCTGCAAAGCCCTGCGCTGCTCGACGACTCGCCAAGGGGACCCGAGAGCAATACGGTCGTTGCTTCGCAACATCCCTGTCTACGCCTCGATTCGCAGCGGCGCGAACTAAGTGATGCGCCGCCGGCTGGTGTTGTCTCCCCCTTCGGACGAGCTGAGCAGCGCAGGGCTTTGCGGGAGCGCGCGTAGCGCGCATCAATAAACTAACT
>NZ_JANOCG010000049.1:0-5573 GCF_031412075.1 Rhizobacter sp. | reverse complement strand
CCGGTGCAGGCGGCACAGGCGGCCTTGCGCGAGCGCTCACCGCTCGACATGGGCCCGCTGCCGGCCGATGAGCTGCCCACCGAAGTGAAGCCGCTGGTCGAAGCCTTCAACGCGCAGCTGTTGCGCCTGGAGACTGCCCTGCAAGGGGAGCGCCGTTTTCTCGCCGATGCGGCGCACGAGTTGCGCACGCCGCTGGCGGCGTTGATGGCACAGGCCCAGCTCGTGAAATCGGCGCCCACGCTCGACGAAAGCCGTGCCTCGCTCGCACCGCTCATCAGCGGCATCGAGCGCAGCGCACGCCTCACCGAGCAGCTGCTCGACCTGGCGCGCCTGGACGCGATCGAACACCCCGGCGCGCGCCCACCGGTGCCCCTGCACGAGATCGTCTCGCTGGTGGTGCGTGACTACGACAGCACCGCGCAGTCGGCCAGCCAGCGCTTGAAGCTGTCGGCCGAGCCGTGCCACGCCCGGGTGGACGTCGATTCCGTGGGTGTGCTTTTGCGCAACCTGATCGACAACGCCTTGCGCTATGCAGGCCCTGGCGCGCGTGTGGAAGTCGTGTGCCGTGAACAGGAATTGCAGGGCCAGCGCAGCGTGGTGCTGAGCGTGTGCGATGACGGCCCGGGCGTGCCGGTGGCAGACCGCGAACGCATCTTCGACCGCTTCTACCGCGTGCCCGGTACGCCGGGGCGTGGCAGCGGCATCGGCCTGTCGCTGGTGGCGCGCATCGCCAAGCTGCATGCGGCGCAGCTGGAGGTCTGCGAGGGGCTGGACGGGCGAGGCTTCGGCATCACGCTGCAGTTCGTGGCGGTCCTGCAGCCCGCCGCGCCCGATGCCCGCGCACCTGAGGCGCCGCGAGTGGCCACGCTCAAACCGCAGCGCGCACCTTGAACGGCGCCTGATAGAGCCACAGGGGCCGCCCGTCGGCACAGTGGTGCACGGCGGTGGGCTGCAGGTCGGCGGCTTCGAATTCCAGGCTCGCCATCCAGGCGCCGCAACGCAGCTCACGCTGCGCCTTGCGCACCGCACGCGGCATGCTCTCGGGGCGCTGAAAGAGGTAGACCAGGGCATAGGGCGTCCAGTCGGCGGCCCAGATGTCGGCACGCCTCACCCGCGCCGGCACACGCAACCAGCGGCAGCGCAGCGCGCAGGCCACACGCAGCGGCCAGCTCCACTCCAGGCCTTCGAGCCGGGCCTGCGGGTACTGGATGTGCAACTCGCGCAAGGCGTCGCCCATGCCACAACCGGCATCGACCACACGCGGCGACTCGCCATCGAGCCAGACCACGCGCGACAACCCTTTGAGGGCGCCCGAGGGTGTCGGGAACATCGGCGCGTCACGCCACGCATGCAGCGGGTACATCGCCAGCAAGGCCAGCAGCGGCAGCAGCCAGCCCCAGGCAGGCACGCTGCCCGCGAGGCCGGAGGCCAGCACCGAGAGCGGAAAACCCAGCGAGATGAAGACACGCCGCCAGCGGCGCACGCTCAGCAGGCTCAGCACACCGCCGATCGCCGTGGCGAGCAGCAATGCCGCCCAGTCACGGGCATCGAGAGCTTGCAGGCCGAAGAAGATGCCCCAGCACAAGGCCCAGACGAGCAGTGCGGGCAAGGGCCACATCAGGCGCTCGCTTTCTCGAAGGTGTTGTGCTGTGGTGAGAATTTCACCGCGGAGGCGCAGAGAACGCCAAGGTCGCAAAGAAAATCAATGTCTTTCCTTTGCGACCTTGGCGCCCCTTGGCGTCTTTGCGGTAGTGAGACCGACCGATGTGGCACGGCTGACTCAACTCAAAAATTGAACGCCAGCCGCACGCCACCCCAGTGCTTGCCGTTCACCGTGATCGGTGCGGCGGCTTCCTTGAGCAGCACGAACTTGCCGCCGCCCATGTCGCGGCGATAGGTCTGCAGCAGGAAGGGGCGCTGGTTGCGCGCCGACGCGAGGCCGGTGCGGTCGTTGAAGATGCGGCGGTAGCGGCTGTTGGCCGAGTCCCAGGCCAGATCGCCACGCTGGGGGTTGCAGTACAGCTTGTTGTGCGTGGCCACGTAGCCGTTGCGGTCGACCGAGATGCAGAACACGATCTTCGGGTTGCTGCCGAGCACACGCTCCTGCACCTGCGGGAACAGGCGGTCGGCCAGCTCCACGAAGCGGGTGGTGACCTGCGCCGGGTTGGTGCCAGGCATCGGCTTGTAGTGTTCGTCGAACAGGTCGACCTGGGAGATGGTGCCGGTGCGCAAGGCGTCTTCGAGCAGCTTGGAGATTTGGCCTGCCGCTTCCTTGGCCGCCAGGATGAAAGGCGTGTCTTCGGTCTCGATGCCGCACTCGGCCACCAGCTCGATCAGGTGCTCGGAGACCTTGAGGAACGATTCGCTGCGCGTGAGCGCCGAGTCGAGCGAGCGGCTGGCCTGGCGCATTTCGGCTTCGATCGCCGACATCTGGCCATTCAGCCCGTCGCAGATGCCGCGGCTTTGTTTGGCCGCTGCGGTGATGCTGGAAACGCCGCCTTCCAGCTCGGCCAGCGCACGCTGAAAGGCACCCTGCTCCGCCTGGTTGGGCCTCGATTGAATCTCTTTTGATAGCGCCTCGATGCGTGCGTCGAGCTCGCCCACGGTGCTCATGATGGCCTTGGACGAACGCTCGACCTTGCCAGCCAGGTCCTTGACCGCATCGGCCACCACGCCAAACCCACGGCCGGCATCGCCGGCGCGTTTGGCCTCGACCGAAGCGTTGAACGCCACCAGCCGGGTCTGCAAGGCGATCTGCGTGATCTGGCCTGCGGCGTCGGACACGTTGCGCAAGGTGTCGACGATGCCCGAGACCCCACTGCCAATGCCTTCGACCGCCTGACGCGCACGCGCCACCGCGCCCATGCTGCTGGAGGTCACGCCGCTGATGTCGTCTTGCGCGTTGGTGATGCTTTTCAGCTGCTGCGCCAGCGCGGCCACGGCCTGCGCCTGACGCGCCGCGCCCTTGGTGGTGTCGTCGAGCTGGCCACGCACTTCGGCCACTTCGCGGCCCATGGTCGAGGCCTGCTTGCCGATCGATTGCACAGCCGCGCGCAGATCGGGCTGCGCGGCCACCACCGGCTCAGCCGCCAAGGGTGGCGTGTTGCGGTTGGATCTGAAAACCTGGAACATCTTGGCCCCGATGAATTACCACTCGCGCAGTTTGACGCGCAAACGCGCGATCGACTGGCTGTGCAACTGGCACACACGCGATTCGGTGACTTTCAACACGGCAGCAATCTCCTTGAGATTCATGTCGTGTTCGTAGTACATGCTCATCACGTACTGCTCGCGTTCGGGCAGGTTCTTGATGCCTTCGACCAGGGCTTCGCGCATGCGCTGGTCTTGCAGCTGCGCGAGCGGGTTGAAGCCTTCGTCGGCCACATGGCGGTCAAGGAAGTCGTTGTCGCCTTCGTCGCCCGACATGTCTTCGAGGTACACCAGCTGGGTGCCGCGCACCTTGCCGAGCAGCTCCTGGTATTCGACCAGCGTCACGCCCATCTCACGGGCGATCTCGCTCTCGGCGGGCGCACGGCCGAGCTTCTGCTCCAGCTTGTGCACCGCGCTCTCGATGCTGCGCTGCTGCTTGCGCACGCCGCGCGAGAGGTAGTCGTTGCCACGCAGCTCGTCGAGCATGGCGCCACGAATGCGCTGGGTGGCGAAGGTCTCGAACTGCACGCCCTGCGCGGCGTCAAACCGGCTCAGTGCATCGGTGAGCCCGATCATGCCGACCTGAATCAAGTCGTCGAGCTCCACATTGGCGGGCAGCTTGGCAATCATCTGGTGGGCCAGGCGGCGCACCAGAGGGCTGTACTGCTTGAGCATCGAGTTGACGTCGAGTTGGCCTTTGGCGGTGTACATGTGTCGGCTCCGAGAGGTCAATTCAAGGCTTGTTGTTGTGAGGCTTGCGTGCCGTACAGGCCCACGGCCGGCAGGTAGCCGCCCGGGGTTTGCACGAGCGCGTCGCGAGCCCAGCGGCGCAAGGCGCTGGTGGGCGCTTCGCGCGCGTCGGACGCGGGGTCGATCTGCAGCCAGTCGCGCAGCACCGCTCCCAAAAAGTCATCGGCGCAGGTGGCAAGCTGCATGGCAATGCGTTCGGCGCGCGGCGAGCTGGGCGTGACGCACAGCAGCAGGTCGAACACCACCAGGCCGGCGCGCTGGTTGAGCAGCTTCATCGCGGCGTAGGCGTGGGTCACGCTGGAGGGGCGGTCGTCGGCCAGCAGCAGCGGGCGCGCTTCGCTGCGCACGAACAGGCGGCACAGGTCTGATTCGGTCGCGTGCACGATCACCACGTCAACTTGCGGCGCGGCGTCGGCGGCCGCTTGCAGGAAGCTGGCGGTCGAGCCCTGGGCGTCGACATAACGCACCGGCAGGCCGCGTGCGGCGAGGTAAAAAACTTGCGGCGACAGCGTCTCGATGCATTCGCTCAGTTCGAGTGCCGCCATTTCCTTGGGCGCGGGCGAGCGCTCGCCGGCGTCGATCACCAGCACGTGGGCACCTTGTTCACCAAAGGCGGTGCACAGCCGCTCCAGCATCACGCCGCCAAAGGCCACGTGCGGGTTGGCCACCACCGGCACGAAGCGCACGCGGTTGTGGGCAAACATCTGGCGCAGGCCGTAGGCCTGGTCGACCGGGAACGATGAATCAAGTGCGTCGTGCATGGGGCTCTTGTGTGGGTCTGGCACGGAGGATTTCAGGCGCTGTCTCGATCAGGCGTGAAGCGGCGGGCGAGCGCGCTGCGCCTGCTGCCGCGCCGTGAAGATCAGGTTCACGTCGTCGGCTGCCACGCGGTAGGCCGGGTTCACGTTCGCACGCAGGGCGCGGTGCACCAGGGCATGGGCCGACAGGCGGTGCCAGTCTTCGGGCACACGCTGGCCGTTGGCGACACCCACCACCTTGAGCTTGTGGCGGATCAGCGCGTCGAGCGCGGGGGCGAGCTTGACGGCTTCGTCCATCTTCGAGAGCACGATGCCTTTGCAGGCCGCGGCGTGGTACGAAATCATCACGTCTTCGATCGTCTCGCCTTGCGCGGCGGCGTTGATCACGAGCAGCTTTTGAATCGAGCGGTGGCCCAGCATCTCCATCAGCTCACGGGTGCGGGTGTCGCGCTGCGCCATGCCGGCGGTGTCGATCAGCACCATCTTCTTGCTGGCCAACAACTCCAGCAGGTCTTCGAGCGAGGCCCGGTCGTGCGCGGTGTGCACCGGCACACCGAGGATGCGGCCATACGCGCGCAGCTGCTCGTGGGCACCGACGCGATACGCATCGAGCGTGATCAGGCCGAGGTGGTTGGCGCCGTGCTTGGCGGCAAAGGCAGCGGCAATCTTGGCCGCGCTGGTGGTCTTGCCCACACCGGTGGAGCCGATGAGGGCGAACACGCCACCCTGGTCTTCGAGCGCGGCTTCGGCTTCGCCGGTGAGCAGGTTGCGTTCGAGCACGTTGGCAGCCCAGGCGGTTTCGTCGCCCACGTCGGTGGGCAGGCTTTCGACCAGCTTGCGGGTGAGTGCCGGCGAGAAGCCGCAGTCGAGCAGCTTCTGGATGAGATGGGCTTGCGCCGGGTGGCGCTGCATCTT
>NZ_JANOCG010000048.1:0-12809 GCF_031412075.1 Rhizobacter sp. | reverse complement strand
CAGCTTCTGGCACTTTCGCTTCTACCCGTCGAGCGAGATGCAGATGGAGGGGCTCACCAGCTACCTGAAGGGCAAGCCCGAGATCAAGAAGGTGTTTCTCTTCAACCAGAACTACACCCACGGCCAGCAGGTCTCGCGCGCAGCCAAGGAGTACCTGGCGCGCAAGCGGCCCGACATCCAGATCGTGGGTGACGACTTCGTGCCGATCGCGCAGGTGAAAGACTTTGCGCCCTACATCGCCAAGATCAAGGCCTCGGGCGCCGACACGGTGATCACCTCGAACTGGGGCAGTGACCTGGGCCTGATGTTCAAGGCCGCACGCGACGCCGCGCTCGACGTCAACATCTACACCCTCAACGCCAACAACCCGGGCATACCGTCCCAACTTGGCACATACGGCGCGGGCAAGGTGGCGGTGATCTGGAACTCGGGCAGCAACGTCGGCGCGCCCGAGCTCGAAAAGCTCGCCGTCTCGTACCGCAAGAAGTACAAGGAAGACTTCATCTTCACGGCGCACTGGAACGGCATCCACATGCTGCAAGACGCCATGCGCCGCGCCAAGAGCACCGACGCGAAGGCGGTGGCGTTTGCGCTGGAAGGCGCGAGCTTCAAGAGCCCGCTGGGTGAGGTCGAGATGCGCAAGACCGACCACCAGTTGCAGTCGCCGATCTTCCTCGGCGTGTGGGACAAACAAGACGGCAAGCGCGTGAAGTACGACTCCGAGGGCACGGGCTACGGCTTCAGGTCGGAGGCGGTCTGGGACTCGTACATCAGCGCCCAGCCCACCTCCTGCCAGATGAAGCGGCCGAGTTATTGAGGCGGCATCTATGAACTTGAGTCCGTTCGGGCTGAGCCTGTCGAAGCCCTGTTCGCGGTTCGTTGCTGACCCTTCGACGGACGGGCCTTCGACAAGCTCAGTCCCTGCTCAGGGCGAACGGAGATGACAAGTTCAAGTACAAAGGTGCCGTCTCATAACGTCGGTTGATCAGGTCCGGTTGATCGACACCCCGCCATCGGCCAGCAGCGCGGTGCCGGTCACGAACGACGACGCGTCTGACGCGAGGAAGAGCGCCGCCTTCGCAATCTCCTCCGGCGAGGCAATGCGTTTCAGCGCGAACAGCCCTTCCAGAAAAGCGCGCGACTCGGGCGTGGCGACCAGGCCTGCGGCCATCGGCGTGTCGGTGCCGCCGGGCAGCAGCGCGTTGGCGCGCACACCCTTGGCGCCGAACTCGGCGGCGATCACCTGCGCCATGCCGATCAACCCGGCCTTGCTCGCGGCATACGCGCCCATGCCGGGGAAGCCCACGGTGTGGCCGACGAAGCTCGAGGTGAAGATGATCGAGCCCCCACCGCGCGCCACCATCGCCGGCACCTGGTGTTTTGCCGCCAGGAACGCCGCGGTGAGGTTGGTCGCAATGGTGTGATCCCACGCGGCGCGCGACAGCTCGGGCAGCGGCGCTGAGTCGCCCAACGTGCCAGCGTTGTTGAACGCGATGTCGAGGCCGCCGAACTCGCTGGTGGCCAGCGCCACCAGCGCTTGCGCGAAGCCTTCGTCGGTCACGTCACCGGCCAGTGCCACGGCCTGGCCGTCGGCCTGCACGATGTCGCGCACCAGCGCATCGAGCTCCTTCTGCCGGCGTGCCGCCACCACGACGCGCGCGCCTTCTCGCGCAAACAAACGCGCCGCTGCGTGGCCAATGCCCGAGCTCGCGCCGGTGATGAGTGCGACCTTGCCGTTCAATGTGTTCATGACTGTTCCTGTTGTGTTGGGTGGTGCAGTCTCGGCATGTGGCGCTGCGCTGTCTGGCCGCATTCGGACACCTCCATCCGTGTGCAGACAACACCCACTCGCAGCAGAATCGCTGCATGCCCAGCCTCACCCTCGACGATCTGCGCCGCTATGCCGTGGCGCGCACGCTGTTCACGCCCACCACGCTGCCGCAGGCCATTCGCAAGCTCGGCTTCGTGCAGGCCGACCCGATCCGCGCGCCGGCGCGTGCACAAGATCTGACCTTGCGCCACCGTGTGAAGGGCTACACCGCCGGCGACCTGGAGCGCCGCTACCCCAAGCTCGCCATCGAAGAAGACTGCCTCGTCAACTACGGCTTTCTGCCGCGCGAACACCTGGCGCTGATGCACCCGCGCGTGGCCAAGCACAAGTGGAAGCCCACCACCCAGCGGCAAGCCGAGGAGGTGCTGGCCTTCGTTCGAGAGCGTGGCCAGGTGCACCCGCGCGAGGTCGACGAACACTTTGCGCACGGCCAGCGCATCAATGCCTGGGGTGGCTCGGGCAGTGCAAGCACGCAGCTGCTCGATGGCATGCACTACCGCGGCCTGCTGCGCGTGGCGCGCCGCGATGGCGGTACACGCGTTTATGAACTCGCCGCCCACCCGCAGGGGGACGACAGCCCGGCTGGCCGCACCCTGCGCGCCGCCGCGCTGATCGAGCTGATCGTGCGCAAGTACGCGCCGCTGCCCGCTTCCACCCTCACCTACCTCACCCGCTTGCTGGGCTACGGCGCACCGCACCTGAAGGTGCAGACCCAAGCGGCGATGCGGCTCGCACGCGATCACCTGGCGAGCGTGCAGCTCGACGGCGTCACCTGGTACTGGCCGGCCGACGACAACCCCGCGTCGCGCCGCCATGCGCCCGACGAGCAGGTGCGCCTGCTCGCCCCCTTCGACCCGGTGGTGTGGGACCGCACCCGTTTCGAGCTGCTGTGGGGCTGGGCGTACAAGTTCGAGGCCTACACGCCCCCACCCCAACGCCGGCTCGGCTATTACGCCTTGCCGCTGCTGTGGGGCGAGCGGGTGATCGGCTGGGGCAACCTGTCGATCGCCCATGGGCGATTGGCGCACCAGCTGGGCTACGCCGCCGGCAAGGCGCCGCGCGATGCGCGCTTTCGCGCCGAATGGGCGGCCGAACTGGCCCGCATGGAGGTGTTTCTGGGCCTGGCAGACTGAGCGTTGCACCACCCACCCCCATGACGCATGATGGTGGGCTCCTGCTGGCACCCGCGCCGAGCAGGCATCAGCGATGAAAGGTGACCGTGTCACCATCGATACCTTGGGACGAGGCCGAGCGCCTGGCTCGCTTGCGCGAGCTGGTGATCCTCGACAGCGCGCCCGAAGCCGTGTTCGACCAGATCGCCGCGCTGGCCTCCTCGGTGTGTGGTGTGCCGATCGCGCTGATGAGCCTGATCGACGCCGAACGCCAATGGTTCAAGGCCAACGTGGGCCTGCCCGGTGTCAACGAAACACCGCGCGACGTGTCCTTCTGCGCACACGCCATCGCCAGCGACAAGCTGTTTGAAGTGCCCGACGCCACCCGCGACCCGCGCTTCGCCGACAACCCGGCGGTGACGGGTGAGCCCGACATCCGCTTCTATGCCGGCGCCCCACTCATCTTGCCGGGCGGCGCGCGCATCGGCACGCTGTGCGTGATCGACCGCCAGGCGCGCAAGCTCACGCCCGAGCAAGCGGAGATGCTGCGCTCGCTCGCGGCCATTGCCAGCCAGGCGCTGGTGATGCGGCACGACCTGATCCAGCGTTCGCTCGCGGTGCGCTCCGAATACGAAATTGCCCTCGCACGCAGCGAGGCAAGCTACCGCGCCATCGTCGAAAAACAATCCGAACTGGTGTCGCTGGCCGGCAGCGACGGCGTGCTGGTCTACGTGAACCCTTCGTATGCCCGCCACTTCGGGTGCGCGCCCGAACAGATGATCGGCCACAAGCTGCTCGACCATGTGGAGCCGGCCGACCGCGAGAGCGTGCGCGCGCAGATCGACGAGGTCTGGCGCAGCGGCGAAATGCGCAACGGCGAAAACCGCATGGTGAGCGCCGCCGGCCAGGTGCGCTGGGTCGCCTGGACCAACCACCTGCAACTCGACCAGGACGGCCAAAGGCTGCTGCACTCGGTCGGCCGCGATGTGACCGACCGCAAGCTGGCCGAGCTCGCCTTGCGCGAGAGCGAATCGCTGCTCGAGCGCACCGGCAAGGTGGCCGGTGTGGGCGGCTGGCAGGTGGATCTGCAAACCCGCGCCGTCAGCTGGTCGGTGGAAACCCGCCGCATCTACGAAGTCGACGCCGACTACAGGCCCATGCTGGACGGCGCGATCGGTTTCTTGGAACCCGAATCACAAACGTTGATCAACGCCGCGATCGAAGCCGCCATCCAGCACGCCACGCCCTGGGACCTGGAGCTGTCCCTGGTCACGGGAAAGGGCAACAAAATCTGGGTACGTAACCAGGGTGAAGCCGAGTTCGACGATGGCAGCGCGGTGCGCTTGGTCGGCGCCATTCAAGACATCACCACGCGCAAGCACCTGGAGCGACGCTTGTCCAACGGCGCGCGCTTTGTGCGCCAGATCACCGACAGCCTGCCCTTGCGCGTGGCCTACATCGACTCGGAACGTCGCTACCAGTTTGTCAACCTCGCCCACTGCCAACGTTTTGGCCTGAGCCGCGAAGAGATCATCGGCCGCACCCGCAGCGAGTTGACGCAGGGCGCGAGCGAGGCCACGCTCGCACCCAGGTTCGATGACGTGCTGGCGGGCCGCGAGCAGCGCTTCGAGTACGAGGAAGTGGTCGACGGGGTGGTGCGGCGACTGGAAAGCCACCTGATCCCCGACATCAACGCCAACGGCGAGGTGCGCGGCTTCTTCGCCACCAGCATCGACATCACCGAGCGGGCCAGCACCGAGCGGGCGCTGCGCGAGCTGACCGAGATCCTCGACAACACCACCGACTACGTGGTGCAAACCGACTGGCGTGGCGCTGTCGCCTACATGAACCCGGCGGCGCGGCGGGCCACCGGCCAGGCGCCGGACAGCGCTGTGACGCTGCGCGATTTCTCCGAGTTCATCACGCCGGCCACGCAGCAGCATTTCAACGACATCATCGTGCCCGCGGTCAAGGCCAACGGCGTGTGGGTCGGCGAGACCACGGTGTACGGCGCCAATCGGCGCGTGGTGCCGGTGAGCCACATGGTGATTGCGCACCGCGACGCGAGCGGCCGCGTGGCGCGCTATTCGGCGGTGATGCGCAACATTTCCGAAGACGTGAAAGCCCGCCAGGAAATGCAACGCCAGGCGGCCACGTTGCGCTCAGTGGCCGAGGCCATACCGACCATCTTGGCGGTGGTCGGCTCAGACGGGTGCTACCGCTTCGCCAACAGTGGCTTCGAACGCTGGATCGGCGTCCTGCGCGAGCACATCATCGGCCGCAGCCTGCTTGAGGTGCTGGGCCCGGTGGACTACGAACGCAGCAAGCCGTGGGCGGAACGCGCGCTGGCCGGCGAAACCGTGCAGTTCGAGCGCGAGTACCCCGACCACGGCAACCCCCGGCACCTGTCGGTGAGCTATATCCCGCTCTGGCTGGACGACGGCACGGTGGACGGCTTCGTCGGTGTGGCACAAGACATCACGCTGCACCGTCAGGAGGAAGAGCGCCTCTTGCAGCTGACCCAGCGCGACCCCTTGACCGGCTTGCTCAACCGGGCCGGTTTCGAGCAGCAGATGGAGCGCCGCATGCATGCCGGCGAAGGTGCCACGCTGGCGCTTCTGTACATCGACCTGGACCACTTCAAACCCGTCAACGACCGCCACGGGCACCCGGTGGGTGACATCTTGCTGCGACTTTTTGCACAACGCCTGAGCGACATCGTTCGCCCCACCGACGCGGTGGCGCGCCTGGGCGGTGACGAATTCGCCATCCTGCTCGGCGGGGTGCGCGAAGCCGCGCACGCCGAGTCGGTGGCGAACAAGGTGGTGGCGACCGCGCAATCGGCGTTCGACGTCGATGGTCGGGTTCTCTACATCGGCGCGAGTGTGGGCGTGGCCTTCGGTGCCGACGCCGCGATCGGCTGGCGCGACCTGGTGGCGCGCGCCGATGCGCGGCTGTACCAGGCCAAGGAAGCGGGGCGTGGCCGACACGCGGGCATGTCACGCTGGTGAGCTTTGCACACGAGCCTCCCTTGTTCGAGGGATGCCCCACAACGATCCCCGCCGACCGTGACTTGCACCCTTCTCCTGGCGATACCACCGCAGATACATTGGCATCAGGCCATTGGCGCGCGGCCTTGTGCCGCGGCATGCGCCTCGTGCCCCACGCGGCACCCCTCAGGAGAAAAAGATGAACGTCACCACCATCCTCTGGCTCGCCGGCCTGGGCGCCAGCGCCGTCATCGCCGTGCAATGGATTTTTCTGCGAACGCGCTACCTGAAGGGCATCACCCAGCAACGCGCGCGGCACCAGCAGTCGCAACAAACCATCCACCAGCAGCTGGAGCAGGCCAAGCGCCAGATCAGCCATCTGCAGCATGAGCTGAGCTCCAGCAAACAACAACTGGCGCGGCTCGCCGCCAAGCTGCCCTCACCCGCTCGGCCCCGACCGGTGGCCGTGCCGAAACGCTCGCACGAAGATGCCACCGAAGACCGCAAGAGCTTGCCGGTCGATGGGTTTGCCGACACGCTGCCCACGCCGCAGTTCCCGCACGACGTGGCACTGCCGCAGCAGCACTGAGCCTCAGGCGGCCCGCACCCGGTCGCCCACCCGCAGCGCGGCACCACTCGCCACCAGCTCAGCCACCAGCGCCTCGCCCCAGTCGGCCGGCGTCTCAGACTCAGCCCGGCCCACCCGGCTCCAGACGGTGGCAAACAACGAAGTGCGCTGCACCCACGCGCGCAACTGCGCCAACGTTTCGCCCTGCACTTCCATCAGGTGATAACTCACCAGCACCTTGGCGGCGTAACGCGCATGGCGCTGTGGGTTGTTGACAAACGCCGCCAGCCGGGAGCGCGCGCGCGCCAATGCGGCCGGCACGTCGCTGAACACCCCACCGTGACCGGGCACCACGAGGGCCACGGGCAGGCGCTCGATCATGTCGAGCACCGCCGCCACGTCGTCGAAAGCCTGCTCGCCTTCGAGCTCGGGAAAGACCACGCCGAAGCCGTTTTCCCACAGCGCGTCGGCCGAGATCAACAGGCCGTGTTCGGCGTCGAACAAAACCACCGACTCGGGGTCGTGGCCCGGCGCGGCCAGCACCTCGAAGCGGCGGCCACCGGCGTGCAGCACCTCGCCAGGTGACAACGTGCCTGCGATGCTGAAACGCTCGCAGCGTTGGCCGGTGGGCGCGTAGCTGAGCGCCACCTCGTCCCAACGCTGCACCGCGTCAGCCTGGCCGGGCGGCACGAACACCGGCGCGCCGAACGCGCGCTGCAGCGAGGCATTGCCGCCGCAATGGTCGGAGTGCAGGTGGGTGTTGACGATGCGAGCGAGCGGCGCGCCTTTCAGCGCGTGTGTCACCAGGGCCACCGTCTGCTCGGCGTGCACCACATGGCCGCTGTCGATGAGCACCGCCCCCGCTTCATCACCCTGCGCATGAACGAGCACGTTGTTCGATGACAGCCAACCGCGCTCCAGCACGCGCAAGCCCACGAGTGCCGGGTGATCGTGTGGGCTCATGGGTGTTGCTCCTGAACCGGCAAGGCCTTCTGCCCCCACGCCAGCAACGAGCCCAGGGCCAGCACGGCAGCCGAGACCGCGAGCCCGTTGCGCAAACCGCCCGCGCCATCGGCCAGCCAGCCGACCAGGCTCGGCCCGACGATCTGGCCCGCCGCAAACACGGTGGTGAAGGCCGCAATGCCACTCGGCCAGGCGGCGGCCGGCAGGTTGTGGCGCACCAGCGCGGTGGTGGAAGCCACCACCGACAGGAACACGCTGCCGAACAAGGCGCCCGAGACAATCACCGCCAGCGGATGGGTGCTCAACACCGGCAGCACGGTCGCGATGGCCAACAAGCCGTTCAGCAGCATCAACGAATGCCCGCCCCGAAAGCGTTGCAACAAGCCCGCCCACAACCACGACGAGGCCACCACACCCACACCGAGCACGCCGTAAAACACGGTGATGAGCGAGCTGCTCAGCTGCTGCTCGCGCAACAAGGTCACCACAAAGGTCATGTAGCCGATGTAGCCCAGGCCAAACAGGAAGTAGGCGCCCAGCCCGCTGGCAAACCGGGGCCAGCCAAATGGCGCGCGGGCACCGGCCGTGCCGGCCACCGCACCCAGGCCACGCGTGGCGCGCGCGGTGACCACCGTTGCCGCCAGCGCCGCCGCACCCAGCGCCAGCCAGGCCCATTGCCATGCATGCGCCACGTTCAGCGCCACCAGCGGCGGCACCAGCAGGGCCGAAGCGATGATGCCCACACCGGTGCCACCGTAGTAGATGCCGAGCACCAGGCCCACCGGTGCACCCACCAGGCGCGCGGCGAGCAATCCGCCCGAGACAAAGCTGGCTGCACTCGCCACGCCGGTCAAGAAGCGCAGCCCATACAGCCACGGGTCGGACAACACCAGGCCGTGCGCCGCCAACAACACGGCCGAAGCCGCACCACCTGCCAACAACAAGCGCCGCGCGCCCACATGAAGCAGTGCGTGCGGCATCACCAAGGCGCCGAGCAGGTAGCCGGCCGCGTTGGCGGTGTTCATCGCACCGGCGGTGAGGTAGCTCCAGCCGAGGTCGGCCCGCATGGGCGGCAACAGCAGCGCATAGGAGAAGCGCGCGAGGCCCAGTGAGACGGCCGCCGCCAGTGCCAGCGCACCGGCGACGGCGAGTACAGGAATGGTGCGCGGGGCAGAAGTGGAAGGCATGCCGGCCACATTGTGCACAGCGATCGTGCACGGTGTGGCCTTTGGGTTGTTGTCCTACTCGTGCAATCGAAAACCTCCGATGCACGCCCCGCGCTCGGCGAGTTGCAATTCGGTCATGAACACTTCAATCTTTGACATCGACTGCCAGCTCGACTACCAGCTGTCCGGCCCCTGCGACTTTCTGTTCCAGATTCACGCCCTGCAGGGCATGGGTCAGCAGGTGCTGGAAGAGTCCCTCGAGTTCACGCCCCCGGTGGCCGCTCGCGTGTACGCCGACCCGACGGTCGGCCACCGCTTCACGCGGCTGCAGGCCGGGCCGGGGCCACTCACACTGCGCTACCGCGCGCAGGTGCAGTGCGCGCTGGCGCAACGCGACCTCAACGCTGCGGAAATGGCGATCGCCGAGCTGCCCGACGAGGTGATGCACAACCTGATGCCCACCCGCTATTGCGAGTCCGACCTGCTGTCGCGCGCCGCACAAAAGCTCTTTGGCGGCTTGCCACGCGGCTACTCGCGCGTGCAGGCGATTGCCGACTGGATTTACAACAACGTCGACTACCAGATCGGCACCAGCGTGGCCACCACCACCGCCTGCGATGTGTTCCGCCAGCGGGTCGGCGTGTGCCGCGACTTCTCTCACCTGGCGGTGACCTTCTGCCGCGCGCTCAACATCCCGGCGCGGCTGGTGGTGGGCTACTCGCGCTTCGACGAGCCGCCGCCCGACTTCCACGCGGTGTTCGAAGCCTGGCTGGGCGGGCAATGGGTGATGTTCGATGCCACGCGCATGGCGCCGGTCGACGAGATGGTGCGCATCGCGATGGGCCGTGACGCCAAGGACGTGGCCTTTGCCACCATCTTCGGCCCGGCGGTGATGACGAGCATGAACCCCCTCATCCAGCCCGCGCGCTGAGCAGCGCACGCGCCACCTCGGCGAAGCCGGCGCCCCGCTCGCTCGGTGTGATGTAGGTCGGCCAGGTGTGCAGCTGCGGCGCAAAGTGCATCAGGTTGGCCACACCCACGCTGAGCGGGAAGTGGGCAAACATCAGCTGGTCGTTGGTGGAGTCGCCCACGTAGACCCAGCGCTTCGTCTCGTCGTCGAGCGTGCGGCCAAGCTGGCGTTGCACGATCCAGCGCGCGCCACTGAGCTTGGTGTGCTCGCCGAACCAGCCGTTGATGTGGATCGAGCTCACGGTGGCGCTCATGCCTTCGCTGCGCATCACTTGCACCACCTGCTCGATCTGCGCTTCAGCCAAGTGCACGAACTCGTTGTGGTCGACGGCGATGTCGGTCACGCGGCCCGGGCTGTCTCGCGCGAGCGTGGCGCCGGGCACCTCGCGCAGCACGCGCTGCGCGACGGCGCGCAAGCGCTGTGCGTTGTGCTCACGGGTGGTGGCGTCCTGCGCGTATTCGGTCCGCAGGCTGTCGCCCTCGCGGAACAAGGCCACCGCGCCGTTTTCGGCCACGATCGCGTCGATCGGCCAAGTGCGCGCAAACGGCTCGCTCCAGCCCATCGGGCGGCCGGTGATGGCGATGACCGGCAGCTTGGCGTCGCGCAGGGCGCCGAGCGCGGCCAGCGCATCGTCGGTGATGCGGCCCTCGGTGGTGAGGGTGTCGTCGATGTCGGTCAGCACACCCACCACCTCGCGGGCCTCAGATGCGGGCAGCTTCGCCCAAGGGCGCGGCGCCGTCACGCGGCCACCGCCAGCGGCGGCTTGGCCTGCGGTGGGCGCGCCAGCGCAAACGACATCTGCACGATGCCCGCCGCCAGGCCCACCGCCACGCCGAACTGCCAGGCGCGGTTGTACGAACCGAGCGCGTCGTAGACCAGCCCGCCGCCATAGGCACCCACGAAGCTGCCCAACTGGTGGCTCATGAAAGCCACCCCGCCGAGCATGGCTTGCCAACGTACGCCGAAGGTTTCACTGATCGAGCCGGCCACCAGCGGGCCCACGCCCAACCACAGGAAACCCATCAAGGCCGCAAACAGCAGCGTGCTCGTCGGCGTGGGAAACGACATGAAGTACCAGGCGATGCCAATGGAGCGCAGGAAGTAGATGCCGCCCAGCAGCAAGAGCTTGTTCCAGCGGCCACCGGCCCAGCCGAAGAACAGGCTGCCCAGCACGTTGAAGCCGCCGATCACCCCCAGCGCCTGGGCGCTCAGCATCGGGTCGAGGCCGCACAGCGCAAGGTAGGACGGCAAATGCGTGGTGAGAAAGATGAGCTGCATGCCGCAGACGAAATACGCCGCGGCCATCACCATGAACGGCGGATGGCGCAGCGCCTCACGCGTGACCTGCGCGGCGCTCTTGTCGTCACCACCTGGCGAAGGCGGCATCGGCAGGCTGTCGGCGCGGCCGGCGTACCAGGCCGCCGGCACGATCAGCAACGACAACACGATGAACCCATACAAACCCACGCGCCAACCGTGCGACTGCGCCAGGGCCTGGCCGAGCGGCGCAGCCATCAACGCCCCCAGCGAGCCGGCCGCCGAGATGATGCCCAGCACCGAGCTGCGCACGGCGGCCGACACCGAACGCGAGGCCACCGCCATCGAAAACGCAGGCCCGGTGAGCGCCATCGACGCGCCGATCGCCACACCCGCGCCCAGCAACACGCTGATGAAACCTTGCGCGGTGACCAGCATCACCAGCCCGGCGATGTAGAGCAGCGAACCGGCGAGCATCAAACGCCGGTAGCCGATCTTCACCGCCCAGGCGCCGGCGAGTGGCTGCAAAAAACCCCAGGCCAGGTTTTGCACCGCGATCGCGAGCGTGAAATCGGAGACCGAGATGCCGATGTCTTGCGTGAGCGGCGGCATGAAGATGCCCAGGCTCTGGCGCAGGCCCATGCTCAGGCTGAGCATCAGCGACGCGCCCAGCAAGATGGGCAAGGCGGGCCGCAGCGCGCGCAGGGTGGTCATGGCGTTGTTTCCTCGGCTGGGATGTCGGTCGATCGTGGGGCGCTCAAATACCCACGTCAAGCGCGCGGGTGACAAGCCCGTCACGAAAACGATCTGGCAACCCTGCAAACGCTGAACTACAATTCGCCCCACTTTCCGAGGAGCGTTGCAAGGCACACCCTGTGCCCCAGGCTCGGAAATCTACTTGCAACCGCGCTCACCCGCACGATGAATCTTCGTGGGTGAGTTGATGAACTTCCCTCTGTTGATCCGCGTGCGGGTTCCTCGACCGATTGGAGCCTGACATGAACGCCGTTCTCAAACCCATTCAAGACTTTGCCGTGCGCGACCTTTCCCTTGCAGCCTGGGGCCGCAAGGAAATCCGCATCGCCGAAACCGAAATGCCCGGCCTGATGGCCATTCGTGAAGAGTTCACCAAGAGCCAGCCGCTCAAGGGTGCACGCATCACCGGCAGCATCCACATGACCATTCAAACGGCCGTGCTGGTGGAAACGCTGCAAGCCCTGGGCGCCAGCGTGCGCTGGGCCTCCTGCAACATCTTCTCGACCCAGGACCACGCCGCTGCCGCACTCGCCGTAGAGGGCACGCCGGTGTTCGCGCACAAGGGCGAGACGCTCGACGAGTACTGGGATTTCACGCACCGCATCTTCGAATTCGGCGCCAAGGGCACCGAAGGCGAAGGCCCAAACATGATCCTGGACGACGGCGGTGACGCGACGCTGCTGATGATCCTGGGCCAGAAGGCAGAGAAGGACATCAGCGTCATCAGCAAGCCGGGCAGCGAAGAAGAGATCTGCCTCTTCAACGCCATCAAGGCCAAGCTGGCTGTCGACCCGACCTGGTACACGCGCAAGGCCGCGCAGATCATCGGCGTGACCGAAGAAACCACCACGGGCGTGCACCGCCTGAACGAGATGAGCGCCAAGGGCACGCTGCCCTTCCGCGCCATCAACGTGAACGACAGCGTCACCAAGAGCAAGTTCGACAACCTCTACGGCTGCCGTGAAAGCCTGGTGGATGCCATCAAGCGCGCCACCGACGTGATGATCGCCGGCAAGGTGGCCGAGGTGGTCGGTTATGGCGACGTGGGCAAGGGTTCGGCCCAGGCGCTGCGCGCGCTCAGCGCCCAGGTGTGGGTGACCGAGATCGACCCCATCAACGCGCTGCAGGCCGCGATGGAAGGCTACAAGGTCGTGACCATGGAGTACGCCGCCGACAAGGCCGACATCTTCGTGTCG
>NZ_JANOCG010000047.1:0-8678 GCF_031412075.1 Rhizobacter sp. | reverse complement strand
TCTCGTGGCCGTCTTGCACGCGCTTGAGGTCATACAGGATGAAGGCCGAGAAGATGCCGATGGCCAGCACCGCCAGCGTGATCATCAGTGCGCTGGATTGAAGAAACACGTTCGCGATGCCGGCCACCATCAGCATGATGGCGCCGATGAACAAGAACTTGCCCATCGAGCTCAAGTCGCGCTTGATGATCGACGACAGCGTGGCCATGCCCAGGAAGATGGCGCCCGTGCCGGCGAAGGCCGTCATGATGAGGCCCGCGCCGTCGCTCAGGCCCAGCACCGCACCCACCAGCCGCGACAGCATCAGCCCCATGAAGAAGGTGAAGGCCAGTAGCATGGGCACACCCGCGGCCGAGTTCTTGGTCTTTTCGATGGCGAACATGAAGCCGAAGGCGCCGACGAGAAACACCACCAGGCCGATGCCGGGTGACATGAGGCGGAAGAGCTCGGTGCTCACGCCGACCCAGGCGCCGAGCACGGTGGGCACCATCGAGAGGGCGAGCAACCAATAGGTGTTGCGCAGGACCCGGTTGCGTTGCACGGCGACCGATTGACCGATCCCCTCGGGTTGATAACTGTTGAGGCCTTGGTTCATGACGATTCCTTTGCTTGGGTTGTGGAGTGACTGACGGGTGAAGTGGTTTCGTTGGACAGATTCTTCTTGGCGATGCGTTTGGCGCGGGCCCGGATGTTGATGGCTTCGACGGCGAGAGAAAACGCCATCGCGGCGTAGATGTAGCCCTTGGGCACATGCATCTCGAAGGCTTCGGCGGTGAGCGCCATGCCCACCATCACCAGGAAGGCCAGGGCCAGCACCTTGACCGAAGGATGGCGCTCGACGAACTCGCCGATCGGCTTGGCGGCGACGAGCATCACGCCCACCGAGGTCACCACCGCGGCCACCATGACGCTGATCTCATCGACCATGCCGACTGCGGTGATCACCGAGTCGAGCGAGAACACGATGTCGATGACCGCAATCTGGCCGATGATTCCCCAGAAGAGGCGGTTGCCGGCGGCCTTGAGGGCTGCGGCGTCGGTCGATGGCGGGCCGGTGTCTTCGGGCGCCTCGACTTCGTTGAAGATCTCGTGTGACGCCTTGTAGAGCAGGAAGAGGCCACCAAAAAGCAGCACCAGGTCGCGCCCGCTGATGCCTTGTCCGAACACGTGGAACAGGTCGGCTTTGAGGCCCATGACCCAGCTCAGCGAAAACAGCAGCAGCAGCCGCGAGACCATCGCGAAGCCCAGGCCGAGGCGCCGAGCCTTGTCGCGCAGCTCGGCAGGCAGCCGGCTGACGAGGATGGAGATGAAGATGATGTTGTCCACGCCCAGGACGATTTCCAGGGCGGTGAGCATCGCGAATGCAATCCAGATGTTGGGGTCGAGTAAGAGGTCCATGGAGATGAGGCAATGCGTGGTGCTTGAAGCACGCACGGTCGGTTCAAAAGAAGAACACGGGGCGCCGCGTGTTCACGCGGCGAGGCTCAGGCGACGAGGGGTGCCGAGCAGGGAGGGCGCTGCGGCCCGTCCAGATAGGGTGGCAACAGGCTGGCCGAGGCATACGGCTTGGGCCTCGTCATCGTGAGCGCGGGAGGGTGTGCGCTCGGGCCCACCAGAAAGAGGCCGGGTTGATCGGCCAGGGTTTCGGTCTGCGCCTGCATGGGCTGGCCATCGATCGAGCGCTCGCCGCCGGTGCTCTTGGGCTGGGCGTCTGCGCTCGGTTGAACGCAGTGGCTCTCACCGCCGGCCGCAGAAAACGTGGCGGGGTTGTCTTGCGCTGCAATGCCGGCCCACGCAAGGGCCAAGACAAGGAAAATGGCGATAGCCCGCACAAACATGATGCCGTGATTGTAGAGGGCGCGGCAATCCCGTGGTGTGGGCAGCCGCAGCTGGCTGCTCAATGGCCCCACAGGCGCTGAGCCAGTGCTTGCACCTGCGCATCGGCCAGCAATGCCGGCGGGGCTTCGGTGTGCGCGCGCAGCAAGCGAACCAGTGTTTCCTTGTGAGGCATCAACGGGCCCAAAAAACGCGCGCCGTCTGACGTGGCGATCAACAGGGTGGGGAAGTTTTCCACCTCGATCGGGTCGACCAGTGCGGCTTCGTCTTCGATGTCGACCCAAACAAAACGAGACTCCGGGAAGGCGGCCGCGACCTGGTCGAACAAGCTGCGGTACTCGCGGCAGCTGCTGCACCACTCGGCGCACAGGCAGGCCACGAGCAGCGGGGTGTGAGCGGTCGGTTCAGACATAGAACTCGATCATCTCAAACCTCGGTGCTGCAGCACGCCGAGCCGTTGTGGTGCCCATCGGGCACACTCGCGCTTTTGCGCGCGCCGGAGTCAAAGCCTTGCATGCCCACCTTGCCGTTGACGACAGCACACAGCCCCAGGCGGTGGTGGCCGGAGTGTCTGAATGAGCTTCGCCCCCGAAGAGCTCGTCGCCGCCGCGATTGCCGCGGTGGCCTTTCTCGCCGGATTCTTGATCTGGCGGGCGCGGGCCAAACGCACCCGCAGCGTCGGCCTGCGGGTGGAGGCGGGGCCGGCGAACCTGCGCTTCACTTGCGCCGGCTGCTCGGGCAAGTTCACCCATTCCCGCCGCACAATCAGCGCCTGGGAAAAGGGCGGCCGCAGTTATTTTTGCAACGCCTGCCACACCAAATGGCAGTCGACGCACGCACCGTCGGGCCACGGCCGCGGCGCGCGCATCATCACCGGGGAGCCCGCCGCCAAGCGCGGGTGCCTGGGGCTGTTCGCTGTCTTGCTTGCCATTCCGGCGGCGCTGGCTCTCGCTGTGCTGCAATACGTCTGACCTCGCCGCTTCGCGGTGTCGCACCCCTCAGGAGAACAACACCATGAACCCCATCAAGATTGTCGGCGCGGTATTGATTGCAGCTGGCGTGCTGGGCCTGATCTACGGCGGCTTCAGCTTCACCAAGGCCACGCACGACATCAAGCTCGGGCCGATCGAGTTGTCGGTGAAAGAAAAGGAATCGGTCAACGTGCCGATGTGGGCCGGTGTGGGCGCCATCGTGGCGGGCGCCGCGCTGCTCTTGTTCGGCGGCAAGAAGGGTTAGTCAGGGCGGCGGCCCGTCGAAGCTGGGTGATGCCGGCTTACAGCCCCACCTGGGTGATGAACTTGCTGTTCAGGTAGGCGTTGATGGCGTCGCTGCCGCCTTCGGTGCCGTAGCCCGAGTCCTTGATGCCGCCGAAAGGCACCTCGGGCAAGGCCAGGCCAAAGTGGTTGATCGACACCATGCCGCTTTCAATGGCCGCGCCGATCGCCGAGGCCGTCTTCAGAGACTTGGTGAACGCATACGCCGCCAGGCCATAGGGCAGGCGGTTGGACTCGGCCACCACCTCGTCGAAGCTCTTGAACGGCATCACCACCGCCAGAGGCCCGAAGGGCTCTTCGCTCATCACACGTGCGTTGGCCGGTACGTTCGTCAGAACCGTCGGCTCGAAGAAATAGCCGTCGGTACCGATGCGCTTGCCACCGAGGGCGAGCTTGGCGCCCTTGCCCACGGCGTCGTCAATGAACATCTGCATCGCCTCGACGCGCCGGCTGTTGGCCAGCGGGCCCATGCGGGTGTCCTTGTTCATGCCGTCGCCGACCTTCACGCCCGACGCGGTGGCCACGAAGCCGTCCACGAACTTGTCGTACACCGACTCCTGCACCAGGAAGCGAGTGGGTGACACGCACACCTGGCCGGCGTTGCGGTACTTGGCAATCGCCAACATCTTGGCGGCCGCCGCCACGTCGGCGTCTTCGAACACGATCGCCGGTGCGTGGCCGCCCAGCTCCATGGTGATGCGCTTCATGTGCTGGCCGGCGAGTGCGGCGAGCTTCTTGCCCACCGGCGTGGAGCCGGTGAAGGTGATCTTGCGCACGATGGGGTGCGGGATCAGGTACTCGGAGATCTCCGACGGCACACCAAACACCAGGTTCAGCACGCCAGCCGGCACCCCGGCGTCGGCATAAGCGCGCACGAGCGCGGCGCAGCTCGCGGGGGTTTCTTCCGGCCCTTTCAGGATGACCGAGCAGCCGGCGGCCAATGCGGCCGAGACCTTGCGCACCGCCTGGTTGATCGGGAAGTTCCAGGGCGTGAATGCCGCCACCACCCCCACCGGCTCCTTGATCACCAATTGGCTCACACCGTCGGCACGCGGCGGCACGATCTGGCCGTAGGTGCGGCGCGCCTCTTCCGCAAACCAGTCGATCAGGTCACCGGCCGAGGCCGCCTCGGCCTTGGCTTCGGCCAGCGGCTTGCCTTGCTCCAGCGTCATCAGCTCGCCGATCTCGGCGGCGCGCTCGCGCATCAGGTCAGCCGCGCGGCGCAATATCTTGTAGCGATCGAAGGCCGACACCGCACGCCACTGCTTGAAGCCCTTGTCGGCCGCGGCGAGCGCGCGGTCGAGGTCGGCGGTGCCGGCGTGCGCCAGGCGCGCCAGCGTCTTGCCGGTGGCCGGGTTGATGATGGGTTCGCTCTTGCCGCTGGTGCCGGCGGTCCATTCACCGTCGATGAAGAGCGCTACGTCTGTGTACATGGGGTGTTCGTCCTTGCTGATCTGGCCGAGGGAAGAGGCTGCGGGCGCAGCGTCCTGCCCGCAATTGTTCCCGCGATCGGACGACCGCGTTGTCGCACACGTTTCTCCCACTCTGCGGAACCGCGGCGCCTGCCGCGGCCGATCAGTTCGAGCGGGCGGGAGGCACCGGCGTACCCGGGGCGCGCGTGGTGGGTGCAGCGGGTGCTGCCGTCGCGGAGGGAGCCGCCGGTGCGGCCGCGGGCGCGACCGGCTCAGGCGTGGCCGGAACCTCTTGCCAAGCTGAGGGGCACGAGGTGACGTAGGGGTAGTACATCTGCGCGTCACGGCAGTAATACCAGGAGTGGCTCTGCTGCGTGGCGCTCGGCAAGAACACCGGTTCGACGGGCGCTTGCACGATGACAGGCCGCTCGACGACGTAAGGGTAGCCGTAGCCGTAACCGAACGGGATACCCCACCAGAACGGGCCGCCGACCCACACGTTCACACGCGCACGCGTGCGGGCTTCGGCCTCTTCAGCGACGGCCGCCAGCCCCAGCCCGATGACGGAGGCGATGACAACGGCCAGCAGGCCACGGGTCTGGTGTTGATGCTTCATGGCGGGCTCTTTCAAAGAATCACTGGCGAACCGGCGGCGGAGGCTGGATGCCCGCAGGCGGGCGCGGTGGCGCCGGCGGTACGGCCGCTGGCGCGCTGCGGTAGCCGGCGTAGCTGACGGCGGGCACCTGGTTGCCCTTGGCGTACATGCACTGTTGGTAGGCGATGTCGTAGCGGCGTTGCGCTCCGTAAGCGGTCTGGGAGCTTTGGTCGGAGCCCACAGCCGCGCCGGTCATGCCGCCCACGGCGGCGCCCACCCCCGCACCGCTGTGCCCACCCGCGATGGCGCCGACGGCTGCGCCGAGCACCACGCCTGTTGCGGTGGCGCCCACAAAACGCTGGTTGGCCGCTTCGCTGTTCTGGCTGCCGGAGGAGCTCACCGCCCAGTCGCGGCAGAGTCGATCGTCGGCCACGAACACTTCAAACGGCTTGTTCGGCCCGGGCATCACCGTGACGGTGGGGCCGGTAGGCATCTGGGCGCAGCCAGCCAGGGCGAGCAGGCCCAGTGCGCAGGCGGAGAGCAGCAGGTGTCGAGTGTTCATGGCTTCCTCGGGCACAGGGGGTAATACAAAACAACGGTGGGTGAACGGCTGGCGTTGACGTCTTTACATTGCAACGACGTTGGAGGCGGGTGAGCGGCGAACGTTCCGATCTTCGCGCAGCGAATGAACTTGCTTGTTTTTTGCATAAGGCGCCGTGCGAGTAAGCATCGACCAATTCATTCGTTCGCTCGCAGGGCGGGCCATTTAGCATCCACGGCATTCCGCAACGAAAGACCTCCCATGAGCTTCTCCCGCAGCCTGCGCACCGTCATCGCCGCCACCGCCCTGGGCGCGGTGGCGGGTGCTGCCTTCGCCAAAGACATCACCCTGCTCAACGTGTCGTATGACCCGACGCGCGAGCTCTACCAGGAATACAACGCAGCGTTTTCCAAACACTGGAAGGCCAAGACCGGCGACACCGTGACGGTCAAACAATCGCACGGCGGCTCGGGCAAACAGGCGCGATCGGTGATCGACGGCATCGACGCCGATGTGACCACCCTGGCGCTCGCCTACGACATCGACGAAATCGCCGCGCGCGGCAAGCTGCTCGCCCCCGACTGGCAAAAGCGCCTCAAGCACAACAGCGCCCCCTACACCTCGACCTACATCTTCCTCGTGCGCAAGGGCAACCCCAAGGGCATCAAGGACTGGGGTGACCTGGTCAAGCCCGGTGTGTCGGTGATCACCGCCAACCCCAAGACCTCGGGCGGCGCACGCTGGGGTTACCTGGCCGGTTACGGCTGGGCGCTCAAACAACCTGGCGGCAACGAAGCCACGGCCAAGGAGTACATCACCAAGCTGTTCCAGAACGTGCCGGTGCTCGACTCGGGCGCCCGCGGATCGACCGTCACCTTCGCCGAGCGCGGCCAGGGCGATGTGCTGCTGGCTTGGGAAAACGAGGCCCACCTGTCGCTGAAGGAATTCGGCGCCGGCAAGTTCGACATCGTTTACCCGCCGAGCAGCATCCTGGCCGAGCCGCCGGTGGCCGTGGTCGACAAGGTGGTCGACAAACGTGGCACCCGTGAGGTCGCCACTGCCTACCTCGACTACCTGTACAGCCCCGAAGGCCAGGAGATCGCGGCGCGCAACTACTACCGCCCGACCGACGCCAAGGTGGCGGCCAAGTACGCCAAGAACTTCCCGCCCGTGAAGCTGTTCACGATCGACGAGCTGTTTGGTGGCTGGAGCAAGGCCCAGAAAACCCACTTCGCCGACGGCGGCGTGTTCGACCAGATTTACAGCAAAGGCAAATGAAAGCCGGCCTTAGCTCGCCCAGCGAATAAGCAAACTCAAAACACGTCGTTTCCCGCGCTTGCAGGAGGCCCTAGCATCGGTTTCCTTCTGATTGCGAGCCTCTTGCCATGCGCCTGCCCCACACTGTTTCCCGCCGATCCGCCCTGAACCTGGCCCTGGCCACGCTGGCCTTGAGCGTTGCCCCATGGGCCCAGGCAGCCGGGCCGACCTTGCTCAACGTGAGCTATGACGTGGCGCGTGAGCTGTACAAGGAGATCAACCCGGCTTTCATCAAACACTGGAAGGCGACGGCCGGTGAAGACCTCACCATCAACCAGTCGCACGGCGGCTCCAGCAAGCAGGCGCGTTCGGTGATCGACGGGCTCGAAGCCGATGTGGTGACCATGAACCAGTCGAGCGACGTCGACGCCATTGCCAGCAAGGGCAAGTTGATCTCCGAAGACTGGGCCAAGCGCCTGCCCAACAACAGCGCGCCCACCACCTCGACCACCGTGATCCTGGTGCGCAAGGGCAACCCCAAAGGCATCAAGGACTGGGCCGATTTGGCCAAGCCCGGCGTGAGCGTCGTCATCCCCAACCCCAAGGTCACCGGCAACGGCCGCTACACCTACGTGGCGGCCTGGGGCGGCCTGGTCAAGGGCGGCGCCACCCCCGCACAGGCGCGCGAGACGGTGCAGAAGATCTTCGCCAACGTGCCGGTGTTCGACGGCGGCGGGCGTGCCGCCACCACCACCTTCGCGCAGCGCAACATCGGCGACGCGCTGTGCACGTTTGAGAGCGAGATCAACCTCATCAAGCAGGAGTTCGGCGATAACTTCGACGTGGTCTACGCCCCCTGGAGCATCCAGGCCGAGAACCCGGTCGCGGTGATCGACAAGGTGGTCGACAAAAAGGGCACCCGCAAGCAGGCCGAGGCGTACCTCAAGTTCTTGTGGTCGGATGAGGCGCAGGCCATTGCGGCCAAACACCAGCTGCGCCTGCGCTCGCCCGCGCTTCTGGCCAAGTACGCGAAAGACTTCCCGAAGGTCAACACCTTCACCATCGACGAAGCCTTCGGGGGCTGGACCAAAGCGCAGAAGGAGCACTTCGACGACGGCGCGATCTACGACCAGATTCTCGCCGCGGGGAAGAAGAAGTAAGCGGCACTGATCTCAGGCGCTCATGTTCCTCTCCCGCACCTTGCTGCGGCGGCACAGCGTGCTGCCCGGCTTCGATTTGGCCCTGGGCTTCACGCTGCTGTACCTCAGCTTCATCGTGTTGATCCCGCTGTCGGCCGCGTTCCTCAAGACCTTCACCATGACCTGGCCGGCCTTCTGGGAGGCGGTGGCCTCGCCGCGTGTGGTGGCTTCGTACCGGCTGACCTTCGGCGCCTCTTTCCTGGCGGCGCTGGTCAATGCTTTCTTCGGCTTGATCATTGCGTGGGTGCTGGTGCGGTATGAGTTCCCGTTCAAGCGGGTGGTCGACGCGCTGGTCGACCTGCCGTTTGCGCTGCCCACGGCCGTGGCCGGCATTGCGTTGACCGCGCTTTATTCGGGCAACGGCTGGATCGGCCAGCACCTGCCCTTCAAGGTCAGCTTCACGCCGGTGGGCGTGTTCGTGGCGCTCACCTTCATCGGCCTGCCGTTTGTCGTGCGCACCTTGCAGCCGGTGCTGGAAGACATGCAGAAGGAACTGGAAGAAGCCGCTGCCACGCTCGGAGCCACCCGCTGGCAGACCTTCACGCGGGTGATCTTCCCGATCAT
>NZ_JANOCG010000046.1:0-14639 GCF_031412075.1 Rhizobacter sp. | reverse complement strand
TGTGCGCCTGGCCGAAGCCGGCACGCTGAGCGCCGCAGCGCGCCAGCTGAACCTCACCCCGGCCGCCGCCAGCGCCGCGTTGAAGCGCCTCGAAGCCGCGCTCAAGGTGCGCCTGGTCGAGCGCTCCACCCGCTCGATGCGGCTCACACCCGAGGGTGAGCTGCTGCGCGAGCACGCCGAGCGCGCCCTGGGGGTGCTCGACGACGCCCGCTCGCTGCTGGGCGCTCAGCGCGAGCGGCTCGAAGGCGAGGTGCACCTGGCCGCCCCGTCCGACTTGGGCCGCACGGTCCTGAGCCCCATGCTCGATACCTTTCTGGCGCGCCACCCCGGCCTGAGCATCGCGCTGCACGTGAGCGACGTGCGGCACGACCTGCTGCGCGAGCGGGTCGACATCGCGGTGCGCTACGGCGAGCTGCGCGACTCCACCCTCGTCGCCCGACCGCTCTGCACCACCCTCAGCACCCTCGTCGCTTCGCCCGACTACGTGTCGCGGCACGGCGCCCCGCAACACCCCGACGAGCTGGCGCAGCACAACTGCCTGACCCTGCACCGCTCGGAGCGCCCGCACCTGATGTGGACCTTCGTGCGCGACGGCGCCGAGCACACCGTGCGCGTGCAGGGCAACCGGCGCGCCGACGATGGCGCCCTGGTGCGCGAATGGGCGGTGCAAGGCCTGGGCATTGCGCAGAAGGCGCGGCTCGACGTGCTGGCCGACCTGCGCGCCGGCCGGCTGGTCGAGCTGATGCCGCAGTGGCAGGGTCAGCGTTACCCGCTGCATGCCATCGTGCCCACCCAGCGCCACCTGCCGCTGCGTGTGCGGCGCCTGCTCGACGAGCTGGTGCTGCAGTTCTCGCAGCTTGAAGAGGACAATGCGGCCTTCCCCTGAAGCGCTCACACACAGACCATGCTCGCCTACCGACACGCCTTCCATGCCGGCAACCACGCCGACGTGCTCAAGCACGTGATGCTCACCCGCGTGCTGCGCTACATGAACCAGAAGCCCAAGCCCTATCGCCTGGTCGACACGCACGCCGGCGCTGGCGGCTACTCGCTCGAAGGCCAGTACGCGCAGAAGAAGGGCGAATACATCAACGGCATCGGCCGCCTGTGGGAAAAGGAGAAGAGCGGCGACGCCCTGCCCGAGATCGTGGCCGACTACGTGGGCCTGGTGAAGCAGTTCAACCCCGACGGGCTGATGGAGCAGTACCCCGGCTCGCCGGCGTTTGCGCAAATGCTGCTGCGCTCGCAAGACCAGCTGCGCCTGTTCGAGCTGCACAACACCGACCACCGCATCCTCGCGTCTTACCTCGGTGAAACCAAGGGCGCCGAGGTCTACAACACCGATGGCTTCGAGGGCCTCAAGGGCCAGGTGCCGCCCTCGTCACGCCGCGGTGTGGTGCTGATCGACCCGTCGTACGAAGGGCACAACGACTACCCGCGCGTGATCGCCACGCTGCGCGAAGCGCTGCTGCGTTTTGCCGAGGGCGTGTACATGGTCTGGTACCCGCAGGTGAGCAAGCTCGAAGCGGCGCAGCTGCCGCGCCGCCTGGAGGCCGTGGCGCCCAAGGGCTTCTTGCATGTGCGCATGACGGTGCAGCAGCCCGACCAGCAAGGCTTCGGCCTCGCGGGCAGTGGCATGTTCATCATCAACCCGCCCTACACGCTGCACGACGAGATGCAGGCGGTGATGCCCTACCTGATCGAGGTGCTGGGGCAGTACGACGGGGCCAACTACAGCATCGAGCAACGGGCGGCTTGACGCCCGTTCGACAACCCCGGCCGCGTAGTCACTTCGCCGCGGCAGGGGCCGCAGGGGCCGCAGGTTTGGCGGCGTGCATCTTCTTGAGCATCTCCATCCAGGAAGACCAGTCGACCGGCCCGCTCTCGTGGCGCTTCTTGAGGTTGCCAAGCACAGCGCCCCAGGCCTTGTCGAAGTAGGCGTAGGCCTGATCCCACTCGCCGCCCTCGCCCCAGCCAGTGTGGTGCAAGGTGACGCGGGTCGATTGGCCATCCACATCAAACAAGCGCACCACGACGAAGGTGCGCTGCTTGCGTGCTTCGGCCAGGTGCGGCGGCGCGTTCCAGTCGAAGCTCAGCATCTTCATCGGCTGCAAGGCCAGGTAGCGCATGGTGTCGGCGCCTTTCGTACCGGGGGCACCGAGCGGGTCCATGTGGATGTGGAAGGCGCCGTCGACCCGCGCGTCGATTTCGGCTTCGGGCGCGAAGAAGGATTCGATGCCGGCTTTTGTCGTCCAGCTCTGCCAAACGCTGGCCACTGAAGCGGGCACCAGCACCTCTTTGTTGAGAGCGCGTTCTTGCGCCCAAGCGCTCAACGCCGACAGCAAAAAAGCACACACAAACAGTCGGCGCATGGCGTTTGTTCCGGTGAATTGAGCGAGGCTCAGACACTAACATCGCGCCCATGCCGCCTCAAGCCACTGCTGCCGTGAACGGCCCACTGTCGGGCCTCAAAGTACTGGAGCTGGGCCAGCTCATCGCCGGCCCCTTCGCTGCCAAAACCCTGGCCGACTTCGGCGCCGAAGTCATCAAGATCGAGCCGCCCGGCAGCGGCGACCCGCTGCGCCAGTGGCGCTTGCTGCACAAGGGCACCAGCGTGTGGTGGCAGGTGCAGTCGCGCAACAAGAAGAGCGTGGCGCTCGACCTGAAACAGCCCGAGGCGCGCGACATCGTGCGCCGCCTCGCCGCCGAGTGCGACGCGCTGGTCGAGAATTTCAAACCCGGTGTGATGGAAGCCTGGGGCCTGGGCTACGAGGCGCTCAGCGCCACCAACCCTGGCCTGATCATGTTGCGCATCAGCGGCTACGGCCAGACCGGGCCGTACAAAGATCGCCCCGGCTTCGGCGTGGTGGCCGAGGCCATGGGCGGCCTGCGCCACCTCACCGGCGAACCGGGCCGCGTGCCGGTGCGCGTGGGTGTGAGCATCGGCGACACGCTGGCGTCGTTGCACGGCGTGATCGGCATCTTGATGGCGCTGCACCACCGCCATGCCTCCGGACGCGGTCAAGTCATCGACGTGGCCTTGTACGAAGCCGTTTTCAACTGCATGGAAAGCCTGTTGCCCGAGTACAGCGCCTTCGGTGCCGTGCGTGAGGCAGCGGGCTCCGCCCTGCCCGGCATCGCCCCCAGCAACGCCTACCCTTGCGCCGATGGCTGGGTGCTGGTGGCCGGCAACGGCGACAGCATCTTCACGCGGCTGATGACCACCATCGGCCGCGCCGATTGGGCCCACGACCCCACGCTCGTCGGCAACGCCGCGCGTGTGGCACGCGTGGCCGAGATCGACGCCGCCATCGGCGACTGGACCCGCACGCGCACCGTCGCGGCCGTGCTCGACGCGCTCAACGCCGCCCAGGTGCCCGCCGGCCGCCTGTACACCGCACGCGACATCGCCGAAGACCCGCACTACCAGGCGCGCGGCATGATCGAGCGCATCACCTCGGCCGATGGCTTGTCGCTCGACGTGCCCGGCATCGTGCCCAAGCTGAGCGCCACACCAGGGCGCATCACGCGGCGTGCACCGACCCTCGGCGAAGACACGCAGGCCGTGTTGCGCGAGCTGGGCATCACGCCCGAGCAAGAGGCCGGCTTGCGCGAACGCGGGGTGTTGTGAACGCCAGCTACCCGCTGTTTGCCATCTCCGGCTTGGCCCTCGCAGCGGTGACGATCGCGGGGCTGGTCTGGTGGCGCGCACGCTCGCCGCAGCACGCGGACGACCGCTTCGAGTCGACTCAAGCGCCCAGCGGCACCGACTACGAGCAGCTGTTCAGCCTGAGCCCGCACCCGATGTTCGTCTACGACGCCGAGACCCTCGGCTTTCTGGAAGTGAACGGCGCCATGCTGCGACGCTACGGCTATTCGCGCGACGAGCTGATCAAGATGAGCCTGGTCGACATCCGCCCCCCCGAAGACGTGCCGGCGATGCAGGCCATGGTGCGCGAGGTGCAAAAAAGCGCGAGCACCGCCGTGCCCGGCATCTGGCGCCACCGCCGCAAAGACGGCTCGACCTTTCACGTGCGCATCAGCGGCCACGACCTGCAATACGCCGGCCGCCGCGCGCGCATGGTGCAGGTGATCGACGTCAGCGCCGAGGTGGAGCTGCAAGCCGAGCGCGAGCAGATGATCGCCAAGCTGCAAACCTCGCGCGAGTGGCTGGCCACCGCCATCAACGCCGGGCGCATCGCCTTGTGGGAGCGCGACCTGCAGGCCCACACCTTCGTGCTGGGCGGGCGCTGGGCCGACATCCTCGGCACCACGGCGCAGGCCTACGGCCCGGTGACGGAGCAGACCTTCGTCGACCTGTGCCACCCCGACGACCTGCCGCGTGTGGCCCGCCGATTCAGGGACTACCTCCAAGACCCCAGTGAGCCCTATGCCGATGAGTTCCGCGCCAAACACTTTCAGCTCGGCTGGATCTGGGTGCTCAGCCGCGGCAAGATCGCCGAGCGCAGCTCCGACGGCCGCGCACGCCGCGTGGTCGGCACCTATGTCGACATCTCGCAGCTGAAGGCCGCTCAGTCAGCGCGCGAGCAGCAGCAGGCGGCCGAGCAGGCAAGCGCGATGAAGTCGCAGTTTCTCGGCCGTGTGAGCCACGAGCTGCGCACGCCGCTGAATGCGGTGATCGGCTTTTCGCAGCTGATGCAGCTCGACGAGCACACACCGCTGACCCCGCAGCAGGCCGAACGCACCGCACACATCGAACGCGCCGGCCAGCACCTGCTGGGCCTGATCACCGACCTGATGGACCTGAGCCGCGTCGAGCTTGGCGCGGTGGAGTTGCAACCCGTGGCCATCAACGCGGTAGCGCTGCTGGAAGACAGCCTGGCGATGGTCGACACCCAGCTGCGCGAGCGCCAGCTCAGCCTGGAGCGCCACATCGACCCCACCGTGCCGCTGGTGATGGCCGACCCGTTGCGCCTGCGCCAGTGCCTGCTCAACCTGTTGTCGAACGCCATCAAGTACAACCACCCGCAGGGCGTGGTGCGGGTTGGCGCGCGGGCGGGCGACTTGGGGCAGGTCGAGCTGTCGGTCTGGAACAGCGGCGCCGGCATGACGCCGCAACAGATGGAGCGGCTCTACGAGCCCTTCAACCGCCTCGGCCGCGACGCGAGCCACGGTGAAGGCACCGGCATCGGCCTGGCCATCAGCCGCCAGCTGATCGAGCGCATGGGCGGGCAGATCAACGCGACAAGCGTGGCCGGCGCCTGGGCGCAGTTCACCGTGAGCTTGCCCGCCGCTGTTTGACGCGGGCGCTCAGCCCTCGCGCTTGAAGTCGCGGAACGCACCAAACAACCACGAGCGCATGCCCACCACCAGCGTGTACGGGCGCTTCTGGTCGGGCGGCAGTTTCTGGTCGGCCAGGTGCTGCTGCGCAAAGTCTTGGCCCACCCGCTGCAGCCGCTCGGCAAAACTCGCCGCCAGGCTGCGACCCACCTGGCCGTGCACCAGCATCAGCATCTCGCCTTCGGCGTCGAAGCCGCCGCTGAAGTAGTCGGCCGCCACGTCCTTGCGAAAGTAGCCCATCACCGGGCCGTGCGGGCGCCAGCGAAAGGTCTTGCTCACCTGCAGGCGGTAGCGGTTCATCGGCCGCAGCTCGATGATGCCAAGCTTGTCGAGCGCGGCAAGGTACTTCACGCACTCGGCGTCGGTGAAGGTGTAGGTCGCGACGATCTGCTCGAAGGTCCACTGGCTCAGGCAGCAGGTGGCCATCAGCAGCAGGCGGCGGTCGGCGACCACGGCCTTCTCCTGCTCCAGCGTGAGCTCGCGGCGCAGCGGTTGGGCGTCGGCGATCTTGCGGGCGAGCTCGGCGAAATCCATCTTCAACACGCGCAGCACGTCGTCGATGCGCGAGAGCGGCATGTCGGCCTTCGCAAAGATGCGCTTGATGCTTGACTCCGACATGCCCAGTTGCTCGGCCAGTTGTGCGTAGTTGATGCCAGCGGCCTTCAGTTCGGCCTTCAGCGCAGTGACCAGATCCAGCGTGGTGCTCATGCGTCTCCGCTCCAGAAGTACCGCCAGACGATACCAGCCCGCCAGCGCCGTACCACCTTGCCGGGAGCGCTTGATACCGAAGCACCGTCTCACGAAGATCGCGCCGTGTTCAACCACTTCGAGAGATTCATGCACACCCCTGCCCCCATCCGCCAAGACACCAAAGCCTGGAAGCTCCAGGTCTGGGTCTCGTTCGGTCTCGCCGCCCTGCTCTGCGGTACCGGCCTGGCCTACCTGCCGGGTGAAGACCTGAACCGCGCATTCATGGTGATGGGCTATGTGTTCTGCCTCTCCACCGCGTTTGCGTTGGCCAAGTTCGTGCGCGACAACGAAGTGCGCGTCTCTGGCCGAACCCGTGACACGCCGATGTGGGGCCTGGTCGTGTGGGGCGGCTTTGCGCTGGCGATGGGGCTCACCGGCTGGGGCCTCTGGCGCATGGAGGTCAACCCGACCTACAAGGCCTACCTCGGCGTGTGTTGGTTGTTCCTGATCTCCAGCGTGTTCACGCTGGCCAAGACCTTGCGCGATGCGCACGAAGCCCAAGGAGAGTGAGCATGATGATGAAACGCCTGATCCTGTCGAGCCTGTTGTCTCTGTCCTTGACGGCACAAGCGCACTCGCCCAACGCCTCGGACGCGAGCGCTCTGTCGATGCTGCCGATCGCGGTGTCGGTGGCGGCACCGGCGATGTTCCTGTCAGCCGGCGCGATGCTGACGGTGGTGGCGGTCGAAGCCTCGGCCACCGGCGTGGTGTGTGTGCTGGAGCGCGCCTCCGACGGCGCGCGCGCCAGCGTCACGCTCAGTGCGCAGGCCGCTGGTGGTTTGTCGGTGGCCGCAGGCACGGCGGTGGTGGTCACTGCCTTCAGCGCCGGCTGGGTGCTCTCGGCCGCCGGCCGCGCCATCGCCTACATCCCCAACGAGATCGGCGCCGCGCTGCTCTACAACGAACGGGTGACGCGGTGATCGCGCGCTGCATCACCGCGTTGGCCCTCGCCGCGTGCATGACGCTCGCCTACGCCGGCCGCTCGTGCGAGCCCAAATCACCTGAAGCACGCAACGTGGCCCGCGCCATGGTGCTGGCCGAGCACACCGCCCGCATGCTCGACGCCAGCGGCGCGCAGGTGGTGGTGCTCGCGCGCGCCGGGCAAGACCTGAGCGCCTACGGCCTGCGCTATTCGCACCTCGGCCTGGCCTACCGCGACGGCGACCACTGGCGAGTGGCCCACAAGCTCAACCAGTGCGGCAGCGCCGTCGCGGCGATCTACCGCCAAGGCCTGGGCGAGTTTTTTCTCGACGACCTGCACGACTACCAGGCCGGTGTGGTGATCCTTCGCCCCGATGTGCAGGCCGCGCTGTGGCCCGCGCTGCAAGACAACCAGCGCCTCGCGCAGCTGCACACGCCGCGCTACAACATGGTCGCCTACCCCTGGGCGCAGAGTTACCAGCAGTCGAACCAGTGGGCCATCGAAACGCTGGCGATGGCGGTCGATGCCAACGCGACCAACCGTGCCCGCGCACAAGCCTGGTTGCAGCTGCAGGGCTACCAGCCGAGCACGCTGCACATCTCGGCCTTCAAACGCCTGGGCGCACGCATGACCGCCGCCAACGTCGCCTTCGACGACCACCCCAATCACAAACGATTCAGCGATCGCATCGAAACCGTCACGGTCGACTCGGTGTTTACGTGGCTGAACCGCAGCGGCATCGGCGGGCCGGTGCAGGTGGTGAGGTAGATTGCGCCGGCACTAGAAGACAACCGGAGGAACCCCCTTGAGCCACCCTGAACACCCGAACCAGTTTGCCCTGCTGACACAGCGCCGTTTTGCGCCCTTCTTCTGGACGCAGTTTCTCGGCGCTGGCAACGACAACCTGTTCAAGTTCGCCTTCACCGTGATGGTGACGTACCAGATCCAGGTGAGCTGGCTGCCGCCGGCCATGGCGGGGCTGGTGATCGGCGCGCTGTTCATCTTCCCGTTCCTGCTGTTTTCGGCCACCAGCGGGCAGCTGACCGACAAGTACGACAAGACCAAGATGATCCGCTTCGTGAAGTGGTTCGAGATCGTGGTGATGGTGATCGCGGCCTACGGCTTCATGCAGGCCAACGTGCCGGTGCTCCTGGCCTGCGTGTTCCTGATGGGCCTGCACTCCACGCTCTTCGGCCCGGTGAAGTTTGCCTACCTGCCGCAGCACCTGAGCGAGCGCGAGCTGACCGGTGGCAACGGCATGGTGGAGATGGGCACCTTCGTCGCCATCTTGCTGGGCAACGTGGTGGGCGGCCTGCTGATCGCCATTCCCCAGGTGGGCGCGCAGTACATCGCCTGGTCGTGCATCGGTGTGGCGCTCTTGGGCCGTGTGCTCGCGCAAGCGGTGCCGTCCACGCCGGCCACCGACCCGGGCCTCAAGATCAACTGGAACCCATTCACCGAAACCTGGCGCAACCTCAAGCTTGCGCACGAAAGCCTGGCGGTGTTTCGCTCGCTGCTAGGCATCTCGTGGATGTGGTTCTTCGGTGCGGTGTTTTTGTCGCAATTCCCTTCGTTCGCCAAAGACGTGCTGCACGGCGACGAACACGTGGCCTCGCTGCTGCTGGTGGTGTTTTCCATCGGCATCGGCATCGGCTCGCTGATGTGCGAGATGCTGTCGCGCCGGCATGTGGAGATTGGCTTGGTGCCGCTCGGCGCCATCGGCATGAGCATCTTTGCGATCGACCTCTACTTTGCGTCGCGTGGCCTGCCGGCTTCGGCGCCTTTGACAGTGAGCCAGTTCATCGCGCAGCCGGCGCACTGGCGCGTGATGGCCGACCTGATGCTGTTGTCGCTCTTTGCCGGCATCTACAGCGTTCCGATGTATGCGCTGATCCAGCTGCGCTCGCAGCCCAGCCACCGCGCCCGCATCATTGCTGCCAACAACATCTTGAACGCGCTGTTCATGATCGTCAGCTCGGTCGGCGTGGGCCTGCTGCTCAAGTTCGACTTCACGATCCCGCAGGTGTTCCTGATCACCGGCATCTTGAATGCCATCGTGGCCTTCTACATCTTCATGCTGATGCCCGAGTACCTGCTGCGCTTCATCGCCTTCCTGGCCACGCGCCTGGTCTACCGTTTCAAGGTGCGCGGTGATGAACACATCCCGACCCAAGGTGCCGCCATCCTGGTGTGCAACCACGTGAGCTTCGTCGATGCGGTGCTGCTGATGGCCGCGAGCCCGCGGCCCATCGCTTTCATCATGGACCACCGCATCTTCCAGATCCCGGTGCTGGGTTGGTTGTTCAAGCTGGGCAAGGCGATCCCGATCGCGCCACAGCGTGAAGACCCCGCCGTCTACGAGCAGGCTTTCGCCCGCGCCCGCAAGGTGCTGGAAGACGGTGACCTGGTCTGCATCTTTCCCGAGGGCGCGATCACCAAGAACGGCGAGCTGGGCGAATTCAAGGGCGGCGTGATGAAGCTGCTGGAAACGCACCCGGTGCCAGTGGTGCCAATGGCGCTGCAAAACTTGTGGGGCTCGTTCTTCTCGCGCGTCGAAGGCAATGCCATGACCAAGCCCTTCAGGCGCGGTCTCTTCAGTCCGGTGGGGCTGGTGGCGGGCGAGGCGGTGGCCGCACCCCAGGTCACACCCGAAGGCCTGAAGCAGCGTGTGAGCGCGCTGCTGGCCGACAAGGTGGTGTGACTCAGTCGGCGCTGACGGTGCGCCCCGCCGCCCAGGCGCGCAGGGCCGACACGGCTTCGGCGCGTGTCACCGACAGCGGCTTGGTGCGCCGCAGCTCGGCGCCCACGTGCGTGGCATCGGCCTGCGTGTTGGCGGCGTGGGCTTCGTAGCGCGAGGCCACCACGGCAGCCTCGATCTCGGCGCCCGAATAACCTTCGCTGCGCTCGACCAGCGCCTGCAACGCCACCTCGTTGAAGCCCACCTTGTGGCGGCCGAGGTGGATGCGGAAGATGGCTTCACGCACCGTGCGGTCGGGCAGGTCGACGAAGAAGATCTCGTCGAAGCGGCCCTTGCGCATCAGCTCGGGCGGCAGGCTTTCGATGTCGTTGGCGGTGGCCACCATGAAGACACTCGAGCGGCGCTCGGCCATCCAGGTGAGCAAGGTGCCGAGCATGCGTTTGCCGGCACCGGTGTCGCCGTCACCACTGCCGCTGGCCAGGCCCTTCTCGATCTCGTCCATCCACAACACACACGGTTGCATTGCATCAGCCACGCGCAAGGCTTCGCGCAGCTTGCGTTCGCTCTCGCCCTGGAACTTGTCGAACAGCGCGCCAAAATCCATGCGGAACAGCGGCAGCTGCCACGACGAAGCAATCGCCTTCGCGGCCAGGCTCTTGCCTGCGCCTTGCACACCCAGCAGCAACAAACCGCGCGGCGGCGGCAGGCCCGACGCTTCGGGTTGCAAGAAGGGCACGCGCCGCGCGGCCAGCCACTTCTTGAGCGCCACCATGCCGGCCACGTCGTTCATCGAGGGCAGGCGCTGCTCGAAGACCAGCAGCTCGGCCACACCGAGCGACTCGTTCTTGGCCGACAACACCGTGGCCAGATCGGCGGCCGTGATCTGCCCGTCGCTCAAGGCCAGGCGCACCATGTGGCGCACCGCGGCCTCGGGCAAACCGACCATGTGGCGCAGCAGCGATTGAAGTGTCTCGCGGCAACCCGACACGTCGCGACCCGACTGGCCGCGTAGGCGGCTCATTTCGGTGGTGAACACCTTTTGCACCCGCTCCAGCGTCATCGGCTCCACCTCGAAGCGGCTGCTGAAAGGTGAGAGTTCGGCGGGCAGGTCGAGGTCGTGGCCCACGAGCACCAGCTGGCGGCCGTCTTTTTCGCACTTGAGCGCCAGCTCTTTCATCGCGCGGGTGATCACCGGGTTGCTCAGGTAGGGGTGCACGTCGAGCAGCAACACGATGGCCGCGGCGTCCAGGCGCTCGATCTGCGCCAGCGCCTGCGGCAGCTCCTTGGTGTCGCTGGACGTGTTGCCGCTGTCGTCTTTCTTGCCGAAGTCGAGCAGGCTCAGCTTCAGGCCATGCGCCACCCGCAACCCGCGGCTGACCGACCAGCTCCACACCTCGCGGTCGGTGCGCTTGGCCACTTCGGCAAACAGGGCCAGCACACGCGGCTCTTCGTGCGTTTCGATCACCAGCACCGGGGTGCGGGTGGAGAGCAGGTCGAGCAGGGCTTGTGTCTGGGCGGGTGTGGGCATCGGGGTATCGAGCCTTCGCTAAACGCCGCGTGCGCGGTCGGCCTTGAACTGCAGCGCAAACGCCGCGAAGCGCCCCTGGTCGAGTGCCTCGCGCACCTCGCGCATCAGGTTCACGTAGTAGTGCAGGTTGTGGATGCTCGCGAGCATCGGGCCCAGCATCTCGCCGCAGCGGTCGAGGTGGTGCAGATAGGCGCGGCTGAAGTTCTTGCAGCAGTGGCAGCTGCAGGTGGGGTCGACCGGGCTCTCGTCGGTCTTGTAGCGCGCGTTGCGCAAACGCAGGTCGCCGAAGCGGGTGAACAGGTGGCCGTTGCGTGCGTTGCGGGTGGGCATCACGCAGTCGAACATGTCGACACCGGCGCCCACGCCTTCGACCAGGTCTTCGGGGGTGCCCACGCCCATCAGGTAGCGCGGCTTGTGGGCCGGCAGCCGGTGCGGCGTGTGGGCCATGATGCGTTGCATCTCGTGCTTGGGCTCGCCGACGCTCACACCACCGACCGCGTAGCCCGGCAGGTCGAGCTCGACCAGCGAATCCAGTGACTCCTGCCGCAGGTGCTCGAACATGCCGCCCTGCACGATGCCGAACAGCGCGTTGGGGTTCTCCAGACGCGTGAACTCGGTGAGGCAGCGCCGCGCCCAGCGCAGGCTCAGCTCCATCGACACACGGGCTTCTTTTTCAGTGGTGATGTGGCCCTTGGTCTCGTACGGGGTGCACTCGTCGAACTGCATCACGATGTCGCTGTTGAGAATGCGCTGCACCTGCATGCTCACCTCAGGCGTGAGAAAGAGCTTGTCACCGTTGACGGGCGACGCGAACTTCACACCCTCTTCGCTGATCTTGCGCATCTCGCCCAGGCTCCACACCTGGAAGCCGCCGCTGTCGGTCAGGATGGGTTTGTTCCAGGCCTCGAAGCGGTGCAGGCCTCCGAACTGGCTGAGGATGTCCAGCCCCGGGCGCAGCCACAGGTGGAAGGTGTTGCCGAGGATGATCTGCGCGCCCATCTCTTCGAGCGACGAAGGCATCACGCCTTTCACTGTGCCATAGGTGCCCACGGGCATGAACACCGGCGTTTGGACCACGCCATGGTTGAGGGTCAGGCGGCCCCGGCGGGCTTGAGCCTCGGTCTTGAGAAGTTCGAACTGCAGCATGTGTGGATTGTGGCAGCGCAGGCGGGTTGCCAAGCGGCGCGGGCGCTCGTAATATAACGCTTGTTATAACCTCTTGGAGCCGTCATGCAAGCACTCAAACTGACCCAGATTGGCAATTCGGTCGGAGTGATCCTGCCGAAGGAAGTTCTTGCCCGGCTCAAGATCGAGAAGGGCGACGTGCTGTACCTGACGGATACACCCGATGGCGTGGCGCTGACGCCTCTCGACCCGAGCTTCGAGGAACAGCTTTCGCTGGGCCGCGAATTCATGCGTGAGTTCCGCGACACCTTCCGCGCGTTGGCGAAATGAGCTGGCGCTGGATCGACAAGCGGCTGCTGATGCTGCTGCACGACGAAAGCCTGGCCGACCACGGCGGTGCATCGGGCCTGCGCGACGAAGGGCTGCTGGATTCGGCCCTCGCCCGCCCGGAAAACCTGGTCGCCTACGGTGAAACACCCGACTTGGCAGACTTGGCCGCGGCCTATGCCACTGGCTTGGCGAAGAACCACCCGTTTGTGGACGGCAACAAGCGTGCGGCGTTCCTGTCGATCGGTTTGTTCCTTGGCCTCAACGGCCACCGGCTGGTGGCTCATCAGGCCGAAGCGACCGTCGCCATGTTTTCGCTGGCTGCCGGAGACTGGCGCGAAGCCGAGCTGGCCGCCTGGATACGCGAGCACGCTCAACCGCGATAGTGCGGCCACAGGCCACCTCAGGCGTGCACGCTGCCGCCGAAGCGGTGGTCGGCCTGGCGGCGAAACTCGCTCGGGGTGATGCCCTTGATCTCGAGAAAGCGGCGGTTGAAGTTGGCCACGTTGTTGAAGCCGACTTCGTAGCAGATGTGGGTGACCTGCCGGTCTGTTTCCATCAACAGCTGGCCGGCCCGGTTGACGCGGATGCGGTTGACAAAATCGGTGAAGGTGTTGCCGGTGGCGCGGCGGAAGAAACGCGAGAAGCGGCTCTCGCTCATGCCCAGCTCGGCCGCCAGTTCGGCCGCCGACAGCGGCAGCGCAAAGTCGCGCGTGATGCGGTTGACGAGGGTGTTGACCTGGTCGGCTCCGGCGTCGTCGTCTTCGCCCTGCATGCGCACGCCCGAGAGCAGCCGGTAGTCGGTGCAGCGCGCCAGGTCGCTCAGGTACGCACAGAAGGCCGCCAGGCGCTGCAGGCCACGCGACGCCTTCACCGCGTGCCAGTGCTGCAACGCACGCTCAGACAAACCGAAGAACTCGATGCCGTTGCGTGAACGCTCCAGCAGCGCCATGGCGTCGGCCAGCTCGGGAATGCCTTCGGCCGCGCGGGCGATGGGGCCGTGCGCAAACTGGATCACCAGGTCGCGCTCGGCCACGCCGCCTTCGGGCACGTCCATCGAGATCCAGTTGTGCGGCAGCCGCGGCCCGCACAGCACCAGGTGGCCGGGCTGGAAAGGCCCGATCCAGTCGCCCACGAAAGCCTTGCCCGAGGTGGCGGTGATCAGGTGCAGTTCGTACTCGTCGTGAAAGTGCCAGCGTGCAAGCGGTGTCGGGAAGCCATGCGCAATGCAGCGCATCAATCCGGGCGCGGCCGGCGCTTCGTAACCGAGCAGGGGCGAGCGCGCGTAGTCGTTCTCCAGCTCGGGCTGGCGCTGGCGGGGCGGTGCAGGTTCACGCGCGGGCATGGGCGAATCTTTCAGGACATGACGTTGCCGCCATCCACATTCAAGGTCTGGGCCGTGATGTAGCGGGCCTCGTCGCTGGCGAGAAAGATGGCCGCACCGGCAATGTCGCTGGGCTCGCCCATGCGACCGAGCGGCACGGCCAGGCCCACGGCCTTTTTCTTCTCGCCGATGGCCAGATTTTCGTACCTTGCAAAAAGGGCATCCACGTTCGCCCACATCGGCGTGTCGACCACGCCCGGGGCAATGCCGTTGACGCGGATGCCGTGCGGCGCCATCGCCAGGGCAGCGCTCTGGGTGTAGCTGATCACGGCCGCCTTGGTGGCGCAGTAGTGCGACACCAGCGCTTCGCCGCGGCGGCCCGCTTGCGAGGCGAGGTTGATCACCGAACCCCTCACGCCGGCGTCGACCATGCCCTTGAGCACCGCCTGCATCACGAAGAACATGCCCTTCACGTTGACGGCGAACAGCCGCTCGTAGCTGGCCTCGCTGCTCTCGAGCAAGGGCGCCAGGTCGAACACGGCGGCGTTGTTGAACAGCACCTCGACCGTGCCGAAGCGCCGGTGCGCGCCGGCCATCATGGCCTCGATGGACGCGGCTTGGGTCACGTCGGCCTGCAGGTACTGCGCACGATCGGGGTGGCGGG
>NZ_JANOCG010000045.1:0-3947 GCF_031412075.1 Rhizobacter sp. | reverse complement strand
CTGGTCCAGCAGGTCAGACCCCACGCGGTGGGCCGGAAAGTCAGCGGTCACCGTCTCCAGGCAGTCCAGGTTGTTGATCTGGAAGCGCAGCTTGCCTTCGTCATGGTCGGGCACCACACGCACCATCAGGGTCAGATCGGCGACGAAACTGAAACGCACCTCTTCGAGCCGGCCGCTCTCGGGGTGGCGCACCCATTGGGTGTCGGGCGAGATTCCGGCCTGCCGCAGCTTGGATTCAAGACGCTCGATCTCGGGCGGAAAGTCTTTGCTCATGGTGAGCGTGCGGCCCGATTTCTGCAGCGCATGGATCACCAGGTGGTCGTAGACCTCCTGGCCGCGGTGCTGCTTGCGCCGCGCGTCGACCCGAAAGTCGCAGCGCTTGAGCCCGTCGAGCGGGGTGCTCTTGTCGAGCGAAAAACGCACCGGCGCCGTGGGCTGCAGCACGTTGAGCTGCTGCGCCAGGTCCAGCCAGTAGTGCCAGACCGTCTTGCAAGCTGCCTCGACGAGCGCGGCGTTGCGCGCGAGGGTGGCGGTGTCGACGGTCTGTTGTGTCTTCAGCGCATCGGCCTGGCGCTTGAGGTCGTCTAGAAATCCCATTTTGAAACTCTCCCTGTTCCCAGGGAAAAGCATAGCTCAGGCAGGCTCGTTGGCCCGTGACAGCGCGGCCCCCAAATGGGCGGTCAGGTTGGCTTTGCCCAGCACGGCGTCGAAGCCGGCGCGGCGGACCAGGGCGTGCGGTTGTTCGTTCAGGTCGCACAGCACCAGGCGCACACCTTGGCGGCTCAACGCGCGGTGCAATTGCATCAGCGCGTCGAGCCCGGAGTTGTCCATCGACACCAGCTGGTGCATCTCCAGCACCACGGCGCGAGTGCCTTCGGGCAGGCCCTGCGCCACGGCCTCGAGTTTGCTCACGGCGCCGAAGAAGAGCGCGCCGTAGAGCCGGTGCACCCGCACGCCGGGCGGGCTGTCGGGCGCTGACTCCACGCGAAACAGCTGGCTCATGCGGTAGATGAAGAAGCCGCAGGCCAGTACCAGGCCGACCTGCAAGGCCACCGTCAAATCGAACACGACGGTCAGGAAGAAGGTGCCCAGCAGCACCGTGCGGTAGGGCACGCTGAAATGCCGCAGCCGGGCGAACTCATGCCACTCGCCCATGTTCCAGGCGGCGAACAGCACGATGCCGGCCAGCACGGCCAGTGGCACGTTGGCCGCCAGGGGGGCTGCCACCAGCACGATGAGCAGCAAGGTGGCGGCGTGCACGATGCCGGCGATCGGGCTGAAGGCGCCGGCGCGGATGCTCGTCACCGTGCGGGCGATGGTGCCGGTGGCGGGGATGCCGCCGAAGAAAGGCACCACGAAGTTGGCCACGCCTTGCGCCATCAGCTCCTGGTTGGGGTCGTGCTTGGGCTGGTCGATCAGGTTGTCGGCAATGCGCGCGCACAGCAGCGATTCGATGGCGCCGAGCAGCGCAATCGTCAGCGTGGGGAACACCAGCTCCTTGGCGCTTTGCCAGCTGAAGGGTGGCAACGCCAGCAGGGGCAGGCTTTGCGGAATGCCGCCGAAGCGTGTGCCGATGGTCTCGACCGGCATCTCCAGCCAGTAGGCCAGCATCGAGAGGCCGACCAGCGCGATGATGGGCCCCGGCACGCGAGCGGCTGTGCGCAGCGTGCGCCCTTCCAGCAGGGCCGGCGACAGCACCGAGTTGCTGGCAAACAGGCGTGGCCATCCGAACAGCATCAGCACGCACAAACCGCCCAGCGCCAGGGCGTAGGGGTTGAGGCTGCCCATGTTCATGGACAGCGCATGCACCTGGGCAAAGAAGTCGCTTGGCAGCTGGTCGATCGACAGGCCCAGCAAGTCCTTGATCTGCGAGAAGGCGATCAGCACCGCGATGCCGTTGGTGAAGCCGATCACGATGGTGACCGGGATATAGCGCACCAGCGCCCCCAGCTTGAAGAGCCCCATCAGGAACAGCAACACGCCGGCCAGCGCGGTGGCGATCAGCAGGTTGGTCAGGCCGTAGCGCAGCAGGATGCCGTACACGATCACGATGAAGGCGCCCGCCGGCCCGCCCACCTGGACGTTGGAGCCGCCCAGCGCCGAGATGATGAAGCCCGCGATGATGGCCGTGAAGATGCCTTGCTCTGGTTTCACGCCCGAGGCGATGGCAAACGCCATGGCCAGTGGCAGGGCCACGATGCCCACCGTGATGCCTGCGCCCAGGTCGGCGAAGAAGCGTTGGCGGTTGTAGCCCTTCAGTGCATCCAGCAGGCGAGGTCGAAAGGGATGCAGGTGAAGGGCCATTGAAGGGATGGGTCAGCGCACTCGCAGGCCAGGTGTGGCGCCGGGCCACGGCTCCAGCACGTACAGGCCGGGGTTGTTCTTTTCGTCGGCGTGCGAGGCCGCAAGAACCATGCCCTCGCTGATGCCGAATTTCATCTTGCGTGGTGCGAGGTTGGCCACCATCACGGTGAACTTGCCGATGAGGTCTGCGGGCTGGTAGGCACTCTTGATGCCGCTGAACACATTGCGCGTCTTGCCCTCGCCCACGTCGAGTGTCAGGCGCAGCAGCTTGTCGGAGCCCTCGACGTGCTCGCAATGGACGATCTTGGCGATGCGCAGGTCGACGCGTGCGAAGTCGTCGATCTTGATTTCATCGGCCAGCGGCTCGCCGCCGGGCGGCGGCGCTTCCACCACGGCCGGCTCGAAGAGGTCGTCGAGCATCTTGGGGTCGACACGTTGCATCACGTGTTTGTATTCGCCGATGGTGTGGGCGCCGAGTGCGCGCGCCGCGTCGGCAAAGTTCATCGGCTCCACCCGCAAGAAGGCCTCGACCTGCGCGGCCAGCGCGGGCAGCACCGGCTTCAGGTAGATGGTGAGCAGGCGGAAGGCCTCGATGCAGACGGTGCACACGTCGTGCAGCACGGCTTCGCGACCCTCTTGTTTGGCCAGCTCCCAGGGCTTGTTCTGGTCGACGTATTCGTTCACCCGGTCGGCCAGCAGCATGATCTCGCGCAAGGCCTTTCCCAGCTCGCGCTCTTCGTACAGCTCGGCGATGGTGGCGCGGTTCGCGCGCAGGCCGTCGAGCAGCACGCGGCCTTCAACGCCCATGTCGCCGGAGAGCTTGCCGCTGAAGCGTTTGGTGATGAAACCCGCGGCGCGGCTCGCGATGTTGACGTACTTGCCGACCAGGTCGGAGTTGACGCGCGCCACAAAATCATCGGGGTTGAAGTCGATGTCTTCGACCCGCGCGTTGAGCTTGGCGGCGATGTAGTAGCGCAGCCATTCGGCGTTCATGCCGAGCTGCAAATACTTGAGCGGCGAGATGCCGGTGCCGCGGCTCTTGCTCATCTTCTCGCCGCTGAGCGAGAGGAAACCGTGCACGAAGATGTGGTTGGGCGTCTTGCGGCCGCTGAAGTGCAGCATGGCCGGCCAGAAGAGCGTGTGGAAGGTGATGATGTCCTTGCCGATGAAGTGCACCTGCTCGACCGCCGGGTCGGCCATGAAGGCATCAAAATCTCGGCCGGTCTTGTCGAACAGGTTTTTCAGCGACGCCAGGTAGCCCACCGGCGCATCGAGCCACACATAGAAGTACTTGCCCGGCGCGTCGGGGATTTCGATGCCGAAGTAGGGCGCGTCGCGGGAGATGTCCCAGTCGTTGAGGCCGACATGGCCCAGCTCGTCGACGGCGAACCACTCCTTGATCTTGTTCAGCACCTCGGCCTGCAGCCGCCCGGGCGCGGTCGTCCATTGCTGCAGAAACTCGATGCAGCGGTCGGACGAGAGCTGAAAGAAGTAGTGCGAGCTGCTCTTGAGCACCGGCGTGGCGCCGCTCAGCGCCGAGTACGGGTTCTTCAGTTCGGTCGGCGCGTACACCGCGCCGCACACCTCGCAGTTGTCTCCGTACTGGTCTTTTGCGCCGCACTTCGGGCACTCGCCCTTGATGT
>NZ_JANOCG010000044.1:0-1541 GCF_031412075.1 Rhizobacter sp. | reverse complement strand
ACGGCACGGCCACCACGCGTCTTCATGCGCACGAGGAAACCGTGGGTGCGGGCGCGGCGGGTCTTGGAGGCTTGGTAAGTGCGTTTCATGGTCGATCCTGCTGAACGGAAAACTGGCGTCCCCGCCGCTGAGGGTCGATGGACTGTCTGTCAAAACTGAAGCAGCCCCGCTCAACTACGCGATGAGAGGCCTGCCACTGCTTCCCGAAAGGGCTCCGGGAAACCCACTATTACACCAAAAACCCCCTGCAAAGTCAAAGACTTGCACGGCAACATGCGCCTGTGGGCCACTATTGACCTGCTCTTTAAAACTGTGGATAACCGCGTCTTTCCCTTCACTTCGCGACGTAGAATCCCGCCGCTCCAAGAAGACTTTTCCACAATATGAGCGCTGACCTCTGGCAACGTGGCTGCGAACGACTCGCAGCGGAGTTGCCCGAACAACAATTCAACACCTGGATCCGCCCCCTGCCTGCCGCCGACGTCACCGACGAAGGCAGCGACGGGGCGGTGGCCTCTCTTCGCGTGCCGAACCGCTTCAAGCTCGACTGGATCCGCAACCAGTACGCCGGGCGCATCGAGGCCGTGCTGAGCGAGCTCGCCGGCAAGCCGGTGCGGCTCGACCTGACGCTCGCCGCCCGCGAGGCCACGGGCATCCGGGTGCCGACCCTGCCGGTGCGAGGCAACATGCCGCAACCGCTGGCCCAGGTTCTCAATGGCCACAACGGGCATCACGCCAATGCAGCCGGCGGCCCCAGCTCGGCGCGCCTGTCGGGTGACAGCTCGGCCAGCCTGCCACGGCACCGCCTGAACCCGGCCCTCACCTTCGACACCCTGGTGCCCGGCCGCGCCAACCAGATGGCGCGCACCGCCGCTTTGCATGTGGCCGGAGCGCCTGGCCAGATGTACAACCCCTTGTTCATCTATGGCGGTGTGGGCTTGGGCAAGACCCATCTGGTGCACGCGGTGGGCAACGCCTTGATGGCCGACCGCCCGGATGCGCGTGTGCTGTATCTGCACGCCGAGCAGTTCATCACCGATGTGGTGAAGAACTACCAGCGCAAGACCTTCGACGAACTCAAGGCCAAGTACCACCAGCTCGACTTGCTGCTGATCGACGATGTGCAGTTTTTTGCCGGCAAGGAGCGAACGCAAGAAGAGTTTTTCAACGCCTTCGAAGCGCTGCTGGCCAAGAAGGCCCACATCATCATGACCAGCGACACCTACCCCAAGGGCCTGGTGGACATCGACGAGCGTCTCACCTCCCGCTTCGACGCGGGTTTGACGGTGGCCATCGAGCCCCCCGAGCTGGAGATGCGTGTGGCCATCCTGATGCGCAAGGCCGACCAGGAGGGCACGCTGATGCCCGAAGACGTGGCTTTTTTTGTGGCCAAGAACGTGCGCGCCAATGTGCGTGAGCTCGAAGGCGCGCTGCGCAAGATCCTGGCTTACTCGCGTTTCTCGCAAAAAGACATCAACATCCAGCTCGCCCGCGAGGCGCTGAAAGACCTGCTGTCGATCCAGAACCGGCAGGTCGGTGTG
>NZ_JANOCG010000043.1:0-3257 GCF_031412075.1 Rhizobacter sp. | reverse complement strand
GGGCTGCACCACCCAGGCCGGCCAGGGTGACGACGACGGCGTGGAGCCACACCCTGCCAGCAAAACCGCCGCAAGCCCCAGCGGCGCCACGCAGCTGCGCAAGAGGGTGCCCATCAGAAGCGCAGCTTCAAGCCGATGTTGAACACGACCTGGTTGAAGCTGACGCTGTCGTACTTGGTACGTTGATAGCCCAGCTCTTCGAACAAGCTGGTCGATTCGCCGAGGGGTTGCTCCAGGCCGGCAAACGCGCCAAAACCGGTGCCGCTGCCGCCACCACCGCTCAGGCGCGAGAAGCTCACGACGCCCTTGCCGTAGAAGAGCATGTTCGAGGCCTTCAGCGGCTGGCCCACGTAGTAGGTGGCACCGCCCGAAACCGTGGTCGAGGTGGTGTCGGTGCCACCGGCATCGATCTTGAAGTAGGTGATGTTGCCCGACACCGACAGCTTGTCGGTCACCAGGCGCTCATACCCGGCGCTGACGTTGGCTTGAGAAAAATCGCTCGACGACGAAATGTTGCCGAACAACGAGACCGCATTGCGCTTGTCTTGCGATTGAGCGTGGGCCACCGAGGCCAGGGAGGTCAGCGCCACGGCGCAGGCGATCAGGCGAAGCTGGGTATTCATGGGGTGGTGTGTCTCTCGTTAGGGGCGGGTCGCGCTCAGCCGGCCAGGCATCGCAATCGTCATGCCTTGTGGCCAGCGGACAAGAGCCCGCTCGGGTGTGTCAGCGACTGCGCCGCAAAGTGTGGCATCGGCTCCGCCCAGGGCGACGTGACAAAGGTAATTCGTCACCTTTCGCGTCTCGCGCACACCACCGCATGACTTTCGTTGATTGCCATTCGTGACCTCTGGCGAGATAAAGGCGACTGTGGCAAGCCATGCCCTCTTGAACCGGTCAAAAGAGGCCAAGCCACGCCACTGGAGCCCCCATGAATCTTGTGATTCGCGCCCACACACTGAAAAGCGAAACCCTGTCCCAGGCCATCACCGGGCACTTCGACGAACGCGGCGGCACCATCGGCCGCTCCGACACCAACACCCTGACCCTGCCCGACCCCGAGCGCCACATCTCTCGCCTGCAGGCCGAGGTGTGGTTCAGCAATGGCAGCTTCTCCATCCGCAACGTGGGCAGCGCCAACGCCATCACGGTCAACGGCCGGCCGGTCAACCCCGGCGAAGGCGCCACGCTGGCCCATGGCGACGAGATCATGGTCGGCGGCTACGGCATGCGCGCCGCCGTGTCTGAACGCGTCGAGCCGCCCACCCACGCGCCGGTCGATGCACGCACGGTGATCAAGGCCTCGGCCGGCGAGAGCAGGACCAACCCGCCCAACCTGCGCGTGCCGCCGACCGTTTCACCTCCCGTCGCTTCGCCGATCACCACGAGCGCCGGCAACCCGTTTGCCGACCTGCTTGGCAGCGCGGCCACGCCCACCGCCAGCGACCCGTTTGCCGGCCTGATGGGCGGCCAGCCCGCCAACCCGCCGACCACCGCCGTGCATGTGCGCACGCCGGTGCCGCCTGCCGTGCCCAAGCCCCCTGCTCCGCCTGCCGCGGCCACCCGCCTGCCCGACGACTTCGACCCCTTCGCTGACCTGGCGCCACCGCCCGCCAAGGCAGGCGATGCGTCGCTGGCCTCGTTCATGAGCGGCAGCCCGTCTGCCTCGCCACCCGCCAGCTTGCCCGCCGACCTGGGCCTGGGCGACCTGCTCGGCACACCTGCTTCGGCCCCGGGAAGCAGCCTCGACGCGATGTTCGGGCTCAACGCGCCCGCCGCCCCGGGCAGCGATCCACTGGCCGCGTTCCTGTCTGCGCCCAAACCCGGCACCGCCCCCGGCAGCAACGCCGAAAGCAAAGACCCGCTGGCCATGTTTGCCGCCCCCACCCCGGCCGCGCCCCCGCCAGCCCTGCCGGCAAGCTTCAACCACACACCGGAGATGAAGGCCGCCTACGTGCCGCCGGCCGTGCAGCCGCCCAAGCCCGCGGTCAAACCGCCGGTGGTGGCGAGCCCGCCGCCGGCCGCCGCCACGGTGATCATGCCGCCGGCTCCGCCGCCACCCGCCAGACCGCTGCCGCAAGACATCACGCCCACCGGCACGGTGCCAGGCGTCAAGCCGTCGCGGCCAGTGTTCGACTCGGCGCCCGCTCCGTTCGACGCCATCCCGCCCGCCACCGCGCCCAGCGCACCACCCGACGCTCTGTGGGCTGCCTTCTGCGAAGGCGCCGGCGTCAACATCAAGCTGCCCCAAGGCCTCACGCCCGAGCTGATGAAGGTCTTGGGCCAGGTGCTGCACCACTCGATCGACGGCACCATCAAGCTCGTAGCCGTGCGCGCTGCCGCCAAGCAGGAGCTGAAGGCCGACGTCACCACCATCCAGGCGCGCAACAACAACCCGCTCAAGTTTTCGCCCGACGCCGGTGCGGCCATCGAGCAGCTGCTGCAGCCGCCGATGCGCGGTTTCATGATGGGCCCGGTGGCCGTGAATGACGTGATGGACGACCTGCTCGGCCACGCGATCGGCACCATGGCCGGCATGCGCGCCGCACTCACCGGCGTGCTCGACAAGTTCGAGCCCGGTAAGCTCGAAGGCAAGCTCGCCGGCAACAGCGTGCTCGACAGCGTATTGCCGATGAACCGCCGTGCCAAGCTGTGGGAGCTGTATTTGCAGCACTTCAAGCGCATCCGCGACGATGCACAAGACGACTTCCACGACCTCTTCGGCAAGGCCTTCATCGAAGCCTACGAAGAGCAGCTCGACCGGCTCGACGCGTCCCGCCACCCTTCGGTTTAAGCAGAGCATGTTGCAGGTTGAAATCGCCTCGCGCTGCGAGGTGGGCGCGCGCAGCTACAACGAAGACGATCTGCGCCACGGCCAGAGCGGCCCCTTCTGGTTCGCCGTGCTGTCTGATGGCGCGGGCGGCCACAAGGGGGGCGCCATCGCGTCCGACATCGTGGTGCGAATGACAGCGCTCGGTCTGCAGTCGGCCACGCAGGCAACGCCTGGTTACCTGACCCAGCTGGTGTGCGACGCCAACGAAGCCCTGGCGCAAAAGCAGGACAAACGCAGCCGCGACCGCATGCACGCCACCTTGGTGGCGCTGTGGATCGACGCCCGCCGCGAAGAAGCCCTCTGGACGCACGTGGGCGACTCGCGCCTGTACATGCTGCGCCACGGCCGCGTGCTGCACATGACGCAAGACGACAGCGTGGTGCAGCGCATGGTCGACGCGGGTTACCTCACACCCGAAGAAGCGCTG
>NZ_JANOCG010000042.1:0-12583 GCF_031412075.1 Rhizobacter sp. | reverse complement strand
GGCCATCCCCGGGCGGCTCGACCTGCTGCTCAGAACCTACGCCGAAGACCTTCGCATCGTGGACGGCGCGCGCCGGCACGGCGCCGTCCAGAGCGGCCGGCTGGTTTTCCAGTCCGACTACCTTGAGGCGACACCCGGTGGCCCCGGAATCGGTTTCGACGCCGGCTTGTACGGCGCGCTGCGGCTCGACGGCGACAGCGACTCGCGCAACATGGTTCACTACCGCGAAGACGGCAGCGGCTTGCACGACACCGCCTGGGGCTACCTGGGTGAGTACGCCCTAAAGGCGAAGGCCGGTGACACCACGCTGAAGTACGGGCTGCAGATGGTCCACAACCCCTACCTGCAACCCTATGACATACGAGCATTGCCACCCACCTTCCGCGGGCTGTCGCTCGTGTCCGGCGACCTCAAGGGCATCACCCTCGCAGCCGGCAGCTTCGGCGGCGTGATCCCGCGCGGCGACGACAGGGTGCGTGGGCTTTCAACCGCCTACGCCGGCCTGCCCTTCGATCGCATCAGCTACGCCGGCGCCGCCGCCCAGCTTGAAACCACATCGTTCGCGCTCTACGCCAGCCAATACCGCGATCTCTGGAACCAGTACTACGTCTCGGCGAGCAAGAAGCTGCAGTTCGAAAACGACCTGAGCTTCACCGCCCAGTTCGACAGCTACCTCACCCGCGCATCGGGCGCAGCGCGTGCGGGGCCGGTGCACAACAACGCATTCGCGGCCTCGCTGAAAGCCCAAAAGGGACCCTCGTCGCTGCTGCTCGGCTACCAGGTGATCGACGGCGACGAGTTCATGGACTACACCCAAGAGACCGCCGGCATCTACCTGAGCAACGCCATGGGCGTGGACTACAACTCGCCCCACGAGCGCTCGGTGCAGCTGCGCTACATGTTCGACGGAAACCGCGCCGGCATCCCCGGCTGGACGGTCATGACGTGGACGGTGCGCGGCTTCGGCGTGGACGGATCGACCTCAGCGGCCGCCCACCCCGACCCGAACGACCCCTTGCATTCCCTGTATTGGAAGAACGGCGAATACGTGCGCGGCGGCCGCAGGGAGTGGGCCGTGAAAACCGCCTACGTGGTGCAAGACGGTTCGCTCAAGGGCACCAGGATCGCCTTCTATGTCTACCGCACCGGGGTCGACAGGCAGTACCCCAGCAAGTCATTCAACGACGTGCAACTGATGATCAACTACCCGATCCGCGTGTTTTGACCGGCAGCGCGTTTCGTACAACCATCTCAGAAAGAAAACCAATGTCCTCAGCTTCGGATTTCGACTTCTTCATCGGCGATTGGCGCGTGGAACACCGCCGCCTGAAAGAGCGCCTGGTCGGGTGTAGCGATTGGGACGTGTTTGCCGGAACCACCTCCACCCGCAAGATCCTGGGCGGCATGGGCAACTGCGATGACAACTACCTGGAACTTCCGGGCGACCCCTACTGTGCGCTGACCGTGCGCACTTTCGACCCCCGCAGCCACAAGTGGTCGATCTGGTGGCTCGATGGCCGCCAGCCGGGAACACTCGACGTGCCCATGTGCGGTGAGTTCATCGACGGCATGGGCACCTTCTTCGCGAAGGACACCTACCAGGGCCAGCCCATCGTGGTGCGCTTTCTCTGGCAAGTGACAATCGACGGCACCCCGAGTTGGGAGCAGGCCTTTTCGGCAGATGACGGCAAGACGTGGGAGCTCAACTGGATCATGGAGTTCAAGAAGGCCGCCTGAACCGGGTCAACGCGGCGGGCGGCCCGGCAAGGCCTTCAGTTGCGCGCGTGTTTCGGCACCGACAGTTGATGCCGTCAAGGGTGGGGGCGTCCATCCCGTTGCTTACCGAGATAGCCTACTCGGAGCAAGCGGACCCACTCGGGTGAGCGTCGACAAAATCCAAGCGACGACTGGACAGTCTGTACTGGATCTCAAGTCCTTAGCGAATGTGCCGTCGGTAGCAGCGCAATAACGCCGTCCCGCGCAAGCCCACGCTGAAACTTTGTCGAACGTCTCGGGACGATCGGTTGGTGGAGAGGAGGAGGATCGAACTCCCGACCTTCGCATTGCGAACGCGACGCTCTCCCAGCTGAGCTACCCCCCCAACAGAAATGCAGTCTAGCAAAGGAGCTGCGGGTGATACACCCCTGGTGCGGGCGTTCGCATCGGGTTAGAAAGTGGGTTGGTTCCTTCTGTCGCACACCCATGACCGCATACGACCCCGCCTGGCTGGACGTTCAATACAACAACCGCGCGCGCATTCCCGAGCACCCTCAAATCTTCGAGCGCTGGGCGCGTGCCTCCGAGCGGGTGCGCTCGGGCATGACCAGCGTGCTCGATGTGGCTTACGGCGACGGCCCGAACGAGACACTCGACGTGTTCCCGGCTGCGCAGCGTGGCTCGCCGGTGCTGGTGTTCATCCACGGCGGCTGGTGGCGCAGCCTCGACAAGAGCGATCACTCGTTCCTGGCGGCCAGCCTGGTGGCGGCCGGTGCCATGGTGGTGATGCCCAACTACGCGCTGTGCCCCGGCAGCGACGAACAACCGGTGAGCGTCGAGACCATCACCTTGCAAATGGTGCGCGCCTTGACCTGGGTGTACCGAAACGCCGCGCTCTACGGCGGGCGGCCCGGGCGCATCGTGGTGGCGGGCCACTCGGCCGGTGCGCACCTGGCCGCGATGATGCTGTGCTGCGACTGGCATGAGGTGGCCGGCGACCTGCCGGCACGCGTGGTGCACTCGGCGCTGGCGATCTCGGGCGTGTACGACCTGGAGCCGGTTCGCCAAACGCCTTTTTTGCGAGGCGACCTGCGGCTCACGCCAGAAGCTGTCGACAAGCTCAGCCCGGCCTACTTCCGCAAGCCCGAGGGGCGGCTGCTGGCTGCCGTGGGCGCGCAAGAAAGCGAGGAGTTCTTGCGCCAGAACGAGCTCATCCAGCAGGCCTGGGGCACGGCCACGGTGCCGGTGTGCGAAACCATTGCCGACACCGACCACCTGACCGTGTTGCACGACCTGGCCGACCCGGGCGGCCGCTTGCACCAACTGGCGCTGGAACTGCTCGACCTGACTCCGCGTTAACCCTGAAAAATAGCTGAGTGCTATGAGCTTGCATTGATTCTTTGTATTGGCATCGCACCCAGCGCTGCGGTACGGTTCAACGCGTTGGCTGGTTGGCAGCCATCACACCGACACACCTTAGGAGAGCGACATGGGCTTGAAAGGATCGAAGACCGAGCAGAACCTGAAGGACGCCTTTGCGGGCGAGTCGCAGGCCAACCGCCGTTATCTCTATTTCGCAAACAAGGCCGACATCGAAGGCCAGAACGACGTGGCGGCGCTGTTCCGCTCCACCGCCGAAGGTGAAACCGGCCACGCGCACGGCCACCTGGAGTTTCTCGAAACCGTGGGCGACCCGGCCACCGGCCTGCCCATCGGCTCCAGCCGCCTGAACCTGGCCGCCGCCGTGGCGGGCGAGACGCACGAGTACACCGACATGTACCCCGGCATGGCCAAGCAGGCGCGCACCGAAGGCTTCGACGAGATCGCCGACTGGTTCGAGACCTTGGCCAAGGCCGAGCGTTCGCACGCCAACCGGTACCAGAAGGCGCTGGATGCGCTGGTTGATTGATTCGATGAGCTGATGTTCGTGACCCGGCCCCGTGTTTGCGGGGCCGGCCTACTTTGGAGCTGGTGGAGTTCACATGACTCGTGAAGGCAACCTCGAAGCACCGACGCGCCACCCGCTCGATTGGAAGAACTCTGAGTTCTACGACGAAGGCAAGTGCCTCCACGAGATGGAGCGCATCTTCGACATCTGCCATGGCTGCCGCCGTTGTGTGAGCCTGTGCCAGTCGTTCCCCACGCTCTTCGACCTGGTCGACGAGAGCAGCACGCAAGAAGTCGACGGCGTGGCCAAGGCCGACTACTGGAAAGTCGTCGACCAGTGCTACCTGTGCGACCTCTGCTACATGACCAAGTGCCCCTACGTGCCGCCGCACCCATGGAACCTCGATTTCCCGCACACCATGCTGCGGGCCAAGGCGATCAAGTTCAAGAAGGGTGAGGTCGGTGCCGGCGAGAAGTTTCTGGCCTCGACCGACGTGCACGGCCAGTTTGCTGGCATCCCCATCGTCGTGCAGGCGGCCAATGCGCTGAACAAGACCAAACCGATGCGCAAGGTCTTGGACAAGACGCTGGGTGTGCACCCCGACGCCTGGCTGCCCGATCTCGCGACGAAACGCTTTCGCTGGAGCGCTGACAAGACGGGTCAGGCCACCGAGGTGAAAAACGGCGAACGCACGCCGGGCAAGGTGGCGATCTATGCCACCTGCTACGTCAACTACAACGAGCCTGGCATCGGGCACGACCTCATCAAGGTGCTGGAGCACAACAACATCCCCTACAAGATCGTCGAGAAAGAAAGCTGCTGCGGCATGCCCAAGCTGGAGCTGGGCGACCTGGATGAAGTGGCCAGGCACAAAGAGGCCAACATCCCCGTGCTCGCGCGTTATGCGAAAGAGGGTTACGCGATTCTGAGCGCCATCCCGAGCTGCACGCTGATGTACAAGCAGGAGCTGCCGCTGATGTTCCCTGGCGACGCCGATGTGGCACTCGTGCAGGCCGCGATGGTCGACCCGTTCGAGTACCTGATCGCGCGCCACAAAGACGGCCTGCTCAAGACCGATTTCAAGCAAGACCTCGGCAAGGTGAGTTACCACATCCCCTGCCACGGCCGGGTGCAGAAGATCGGCAAGAAGACCGAAGAGATGTTCAGGCTCATCGGTGCGGCCGTCACCGTGCAGCTCAACACCGTGGAGCGCTGTTCCGGCCACGCCGGCACCTACGGCGTGAAGACACCCACCCACCCGGTGGCGATGAAGATCGGCAAGCCGGTGTTCAAGCTGATGGCGAAAGACGAGCCCGACTACATCAGCTCCGACTGCCAGCTCGCCGGCCACCACATCGCGCAGGGCATGGCGCAACAGGGTTCGCCGGAAGCGAAGCTTGCGCACCCGCTGAGTTTGGTGCGCATGGCTTATGGGCTTTAGCGAAGGCGCTCCCACACCAACCGTTCGGGCTGAGCCTGTCAAAGCCCTGGTGACATGCAAACGGCCCTTCGACAGGCTCAGGGCGAACGCAGATCGACAGGAGTACCCCACCATGAACACCACCATCACCCTCGACAGCCTGATGAGCCTGCAGGCCTACGCCAAGATCCGCAAGGAGCACACCCGCGCCTTCATCGGCCACCGCAAGCTGCGCAGCGTGAGCCTGGGCGAGCACATCACAGTGCAGTTCGAAGACGAGATGACGATCCGCCGGCAGATCCAGGAGATGCTGCACATCGAGAAGATCTTCGAAGAAGAGGGCATCCAGAGCGAGATCGACGCCTACGCGCCCCTGGTGCCTGATGGCAGCAACTGGAAGGCCACCATGTTGATCGAATACCCCGACGTTCACGAGCGCCGGCTCGAGCTGGCCCGGCTGATCGGTGTGGAAGACCGCATGTTCGTCGAGGTCGAAGGCCACCCGCGCATCTATGCCATCGCCGACGAAGACCTCGACCGCGAGACCGACGAGAAGACCTCGGCGGTGCACTTCGTGCGCTTCGAGTTCCCCAAGGCCGCGCGCGAGGCCGTGCGCGCGGGCGCGCAGGTGAAGCTGGGGTGTGACCACACCCATTACCCCGCCCATGTGCAGATCAGCGCCGACACGCTGGCCAGCCTGGCGGGCGATCTGCGCTGAACCACCCTCCCAAGCAAGCCATTTCCTACAAGCCGGTGCGGCCATGGCCGATGGAATTCGTGCCGTGTGCTTCCTAGAGTGTCTTCAAGGCCTGCGTGCCTGAGTGTGGGATTCGCCCCCACTGACGCAGGGTCCGATGAAGTGAAGGAACCAAACCATGACGACACTCAAGACCACGACCACCACGATGTGCGCTGTTGCAGTCGCTCTCGCGCTCGGCGCTTGCCAGCGCAATGACGACAACCGAAGCGCGGGCCAGAAGCTCGACACTACGGTTGCGGGCGCCGAACAGAAGGCTGCCGAGATCAAGAGCGACATGAAGCAGGAATCGCGTGAGGCGCAACAGGGCATGAGCCGCGCCGCCGATGCCGTGGGCGACAAGGTGAAAGACGCCGCGATCACCACGGCGGTGAACGCCGAACTCGCACGAGACGCCGAGCTGAGCGCGCTGCGCATCAATGTCGATACCGTCGGCGGCCGTGTGTTGCTGCAAGGCACCGCCCCCAGCACCACTGCGCGTGAGCGTGCCACCACGCTGGCCTCCAAGGTCGATGGCGTGATGGCGGTCGACAACAAGCTGGCCGTCGGCCCCAAGGGCTGAGCCTCAGGGTGGAGGCGCAAGCCTCCACCACTCCGAGCGCCGGCCGTCTTCGACCCAGCCGATCAACAACCCGCCCGTCCCACATTCGGCCTGGGCGAGTTGCAACACCGCCTGCGGGTCGCGGCTCAGCGTGAACCTTGCATCGCCTTGCCAGCCAAGGTGCTGGCTCAGTGCAGCCAGCATCTGGCTGGGTTGGCTTTGCATGAAGCTGAAAGGCAAGGGCACACCGGTACTGGCCTGTTCCGCCACGGCACGCGTGGCGCTCAGGGGGCCGTTCAAGCTGGCCACACGCAGCTGAACACCTGTGGGTAGAACGGCTTCTTGAGCGGCGTCGAGGCACAAGCGGGCGCCGTACAAAGCCAGCTCGGCGCAGGGCCCGATGCGGCGGGGGCGTTGGCCCAGGCGCGTGGCCAGTTGCTCGCGCCAATCGGCCGGCAGCGGGTCGACCACCACATGGGACAGCATGCGCCAGCCGGTCATGCTTCGTGATCCTCCAGCACCACGGCGGTGTGGCCCCCTCCAAACCCGAGGATGCTGGCAAGGATGTGGCGCGCTCGCTGCGGCGCTTGCATCGCCAGCTCGGCGTTGAGTGAGGTGTCTTGCAGGTAGTCGATGCGCGGCCACACACCGGCCTCCAGGGCGGCGGTGAGCATGGCCAGCTCGGCAGCCCCCGAGGCGCCCAGCGTGTGGCCCATCGACGCCTTGAACGACACCAGCGGCGGAAGTGTTGCGAACACCTCGCGCAACGCCTGGGCTTCGGTGGCATCGCTGCCCACACCGCCGGCCGCTTGCGGCTTGATGAGGGCGATGTCACTCCACTGCAGGCCGCTGTTCGCGAGCGCCTGCTGGCACATGGCGATCACCGCGCTGGGCACCGTGCCCGCGGGGTCACGACCGTCGACCACATTCGCACCGCCGGCCACGCGCCAGCGCGAAGGTGTTGACGACAGGTGCAAGGCAGCCACTGCTTCGCCCAGCACCAGCCCGTTGCGCGCCTCGCCAAAGGGCAGCGCGCCGGTGGCGCTGAGCAGCTGCATGCCGCCAAAGCCACCCACGGTGACGCGGTTTCGCAGCTCCATGCCCAGCACCAGCGCATGATCGGCTTGGCCGCAGCGGATTAGCGTGCGGGAGCTGAGCACGGCGTTGAGCGCCGAAGTGCAGGCGGTGGACACGGTGAACACCGGGCCGCGCCAATCGAGCCAACTGGCGACGGTCTCGGCGAAATGCTGGTAGTCGCGCTCGAAATCGCGGCTCTGTTCGAGCCAGCCGATGTCGAGCGACGACGAGGCGACAAAGAGCGGGCCGCTGCGTGGGCCTGCAAGGGCACCGCTTTCAGCCGCCACCCGCTGCGTGATGCGGCGGGTGCGTGTGGGCCAATCGGGCTCGTCGTCGGCGATGGTGAAGAGCGGCCAGGCCGAGCCGTCGGCCAGCTCGAAGCGGCGTGGTGGCACGCCACCCTGGGCGAGTGCGATGAGCGCGCTCGCCACATCGGGCCCCAGACCCGACGCGAGGCCCCGGCCGGCGAGGTAGACCTCGTTCATGCCTTTTGGTGCTGCGCCAGGTGCTGCGCCAGGTGGGCAATGGACGTCAGCGCGCGCCGCGTGTCCTTGCTGTCGGGCATGCGCAAGCCATAACGCGTTTGAATCGCCATCGACACCTGCAATGCATCCAGCGAATCGAGCGCCAGGCGCGACTCGGGGCCGAACAGCGCTTCGTCGTCGGCGAGGCCACCTTCGGGCTCAGGTTTTTCAGCGGCTTCGAGCACCAGGGCTTTGAGTTCGGCGATGAATGCGGGAGATGTCATGGAGAAGTCATCGTGCAGGGCGTTGAAACAGCAGCAAGGCGATCACGAACATCAGCGCGGCAAAGCCGCCCAGGCGCAGCACATGGGGCAGGGTGCTCGCGATGTCACCGCCACGCAGCAGCACGTTGAGCAGTGCTTCCAGCCCCCAGTTCATGGGCGAGAGTTCGGCCAGCTTCTGCATCGCGGCGGGCATCACGAACTTGGGCACCATGATGCCGCCAATGGCTGCCATCAGCACATTGGCAATCGGCCCGATGGCGGCCGCCTGCGCATGGGTGCGCACCGCGCAGGCCAGGGCCAGCGCCATGCTCACCGCGGCGAGGCCGATGGCGAACAAGGCGGTGAGCAGCGCGCCCCAATGGATGCCCGCGAGCGACAAGGCGTCGCCCCCCAGCATCGGCATCAGCCACACGCCCACGGCGAGCATCAGTGCCGCCTGCAAGGCGTTCACACCGAGATAAGGCAAGGCTTTGGATGCCAGCAGCACACCCCGCGGCACACCCAGGCTTTGCAGCCGTGCCAGTGTGCCGCTGCCACGCTCGGCCACCACCAGGCTGGACAGCGAGGCGATCACGAAGAACATGCCGAACACCAGCCAGGCCGGCACGTTCTGCTGCACAGCGCTCGGGCGTGGGCCGTTGTTGCCAAACCGTTCCGCGCGCACCAGCGCTTGCATCGAGGCGTCGGGCGGTGGGGGCGGGGCATCGGTTTCGGCGAGCGCGGTGCGCGCTTTCAGCTCGCCTGCGTTGCCGGCGAGTTCGGCCTTCAGCGTGTTGAAGAGGTTGCCGTCGAGGCCCGGTTCGGCGAGCAGCTGGATGCGTGCGGTGGTGGGCAGCGACGGGAGCGCGAGCTCGTCGGACAGGCCGGGCTGCAACACCAGCACGTACTTGAGCCGGCCGTCGCGAAGCTGCTGTTGCCAGTCGGCGGGGAGCGCCTCGGGCGTGCCGTGCTGGCGCTGCCATGCGGTCACCAGCGACTTGGCGAGCGCCCCGGTGTCTTGCGAATCGACGGCATACCGCAGGCTGCGTTGCGGCGGGCTGTAGTAGTCCTTCAGCGCGAGCGACATGATGATGATGAAGATCACCGGCATCGCGAACAGCGCGGCCAGGCCGTGCACGTCGCGCACCAGGGCCAGCAGCTCTTTCTTGATCAGCGCGGCCAGCATCACGAGTCGCGCAAGGAGCGCTTGGTGAGCGACATGAAAAGCTGCTCCAGGTTGGCGCGGCCAAACTCGGCATGGCGCACGTGTGCCCCAGCGGCGTCGAGCGCGGCCAGCACGGTGGCGGGGGGCACGCTCAGGTGCAGTCGCATGCGCTCGCCGAGCGGCTCGACCGTGCCGAATTGCGACAGCAGCGTGGTCAGCGCTTCCGCAGTGATGCCATCGGCCGCCAGCGTCATCGCATATGCGTCTTGCGACAGCAGCTCGTCGAGCGAACCGGCGCGCAGCACCTGGCCGTGGTCAAGGATCACCACCTGGTCGGCGATGGCTTCGATCTCTTCCATGTAGTGCGAGGTGTAGATCACCGCCGCACCTTGCTTCGCGAGTGCCTTGATGGCGTCGAGCACGAAGGCGCGCGATTGCGGGTCGACACCGACGGTGGGTTCGTCGAACAACATCAGCTCGGGTTCGGGCAGCAGCGCAATCGCGAGATTCAGCCGGCGCTTCAAACCGCCGGAGAGGTGTTCAGCGCGTGTGCCGGCAAAACGTTCCAGCTGAGCGAAGGCCAGGCAGGCGGCGATGCGCTCGTGCTTCTTGGCGCCGCTCAAGCGCCCCGCCGCGGCAAAGCAGGCCAGGTTTTCGGCCACGCTGAGCATGGGGTAGAAGGCGTACTCCTGCGGTGCGACGGCGATGCGTGTGGGCGTCTTGGCGCGCACGGCGGCGAGCGGCTCGCCGTCGATCAGGATCTCGCCTTGTTGCACCGGCAGCAGCCCGGCCAGGTGCGAGATCAGCGTGGTCTTGCCGGCGCCGTTGGGCCCGAGCAGGCCGAGGATGCCACCGCGCTGGGCCTTTAGCGACACATCGCTCAGCGCAGCACCGGGCGCCTTCGGGTAGCGGTAGGCCAGGTGCTTGATCTCAAGCATCAGCGCGCAGCGGTTTTGAGTTCTTTGAAGAAGGCTTCTTCAAGTGTGGCCTGCTCGCGCAGCTTGGCCGCGATGGCTGGTGGGTCGACCGGCTCGCGGCCCTTGACCATGCGCGCGGCCTTCAAGGCCAGGGCACGCCAGCTGTCGCCGATGGTGGTCAGGCGCTCGGAAAAATCGGCCAGCACCGGCCGCTGCGCCAGCTGCGCGGCCTCTTGCAGGAAGGCGGCATAGATGAAACGAAAGCCCGCGCCGCCAGTGCCGATCTCTTCTTGCATGCGCACGATGTGGCCGATGAAAGCGGCGCTCTGTGGGTCAGCGGCAGGCAGCTTCTCGACCTTGCTGGCCAGGAGCCGCATGCCACGCACACCGGCGATGGGCACGGGCGGCAGCATGCGGTTGCAGTTCTTGCGGATGGCGGCGCGCACGGCTTCGGGTGAGGCACTCTTTCGAGCAATGGACTGTGGGTAGTACAGCAAGCCTTTGGGTGCGAGCGCGCCCTTGGCGAAGCGGGCGCGCGACAGGTCGGCGCTCGCGCAGCGCACGGTGTGCTCGAACACCGGGTCGCTGATCAGGTAGTCGTCGCCTTCTTTGCCGTAGACCAGCAGGTTGTGCGCATTGAAGTGAAAGCGCATGTCGGGCGGGAAGTAGGGAAGCCAGTAGACCGAGGTCTGCAAGCCCACGATCTGGCCGCTGGCCAGCAGGCTGTCGAGCCGCTGCTGGCCGGCTTGCGGCGAGCGGAAGGTCTCGAAGCGAAAGCGCGCAGCCAGCGGGCCGATCAAGCCCTTGATGATGGCGCGCGGCAGTGAGCGGTAGGCGATCAGCGGCAGGCCGTTGATTTTGACGAAGGGCAGGTAGGCGAAGGCCAGGCCGGCCGACAGGCCAAAGGCCAGGCTCTCCGACATGGGCACGCCATGGTGGCGCAGCAGGTTGGAGATGACACCGCTCTCGCAGTGCGCGGCGTGCTGGTGCTGAAAGCTCATGGGAGTTTTTGCAATGCAGCGGGGTCGATGCCGAGTGCGTCGGCGTAACGCGCCAAGTGCTTCGTCGACAGTTTGGCAAACCGGTCGGGGCGCAGGTGGCGCTTCACGCGCCACTGCCAGAAGCCGCTGGTCTGCGAGAGCAGGGCCACGTCCATGCGGCGCTCGTACATCCAGAATTCGAGCGGCGAGGCGAGGCCAGCCTTGACCCGCTCACGCGCTTGTTCGGCTTGTGCGTGCAGGCTCTCCACGGCGTGGCTGGTGACGATTTCTTCGGCCTCCCAACCGGCCGAAGGCGCGATCACCATGCGGCCGTTGACATCTTTGGCGTACATCGCCTTGCGGTGGCCACCGAGGGTGGCGTTGCCTTCTTGCGGCACAGCGTTCACATCCATGCTCAGACCGCTTCCATGTAGACAAAGCCACTGGAGAACCGGCCACTTTCCGGGATGAACATCAAGAGCTTCTGCCCCGGCTTGATGCGCCCCGAGCGGAACAGCTCGTCCAGAATGATGTACGGCGACGCCGAACCGGTGTTGCCCTTTTGCGCGAGGTTGCTGAACCAGCGCTCTTGCGGGATGGGCAGGCCCACTTCGGCCAGCGCCTGCACCACGGGTTCGCGGAAGAACTGCGACGACAGGTGGGGCAAGAACCAATCGATCTCATCGACACGCAGCTTACGTTTGGCGATGACATCGGCCAGCGGCTCGCGCAGTGCGGCGCGCACGATGTGTTCGTTCAGCAGGCGCACGTCTTGTTTGACGGCGAACACCGACCTGGCTTGCCAGTCGCCGTTGGAAAAACGCAGCCAGCCGCGCAGTGACTGGTCGTCGTTCTTGTCGGCACCGGCGTACATGCAGGCGGGCAGCTCGTGCGCGGCGGACGAAAGTTCGATCCAGTCGATGCGCAACGAGAGTGGGCCGCGGGGTGCGGTCTCCAGCAACACCGCACCGGCGCCGTCCGACAGCATCCAGCGCAGAAAGTCTTTTTCGAACGCGATCTCGGGGCGTTCTTCCAGGGCTTGCAGCTTGTGCTCGACCTCGGCGTCGAAGTTGCGCGCCAGCAGGATGGGCGAGGCCAGCTCCGAGCCGGTGGCCACCGCGCGTTGTGCTTCACCGGCCCGCACCGACAACCAGGCGTGTTTGAGTGCGGCCGTGCCCGACAGGCAAATGCCGGCGCACGACACCGCTTCCAGGCGCGGCCAGCCGAGCTCGCCGTGCACCATCACCGCGTGGTTGGGCATCAGCTGGTCGGGCAGCGAGGTGCCGGTGGCCAGGCAATCGACGTGGCCGATGTCTGAGCCCAGCGCGCGGATGGCGGCGGCCGTCATCTGCGCGTTGCTCATGGCCGGCTCGCCGGTGGCGCGGTCGATGGCGT